>RDYO01000022.1 GCA_004293385.1 Verrucomicrobiota bacterium | reverse complement strand
GGCGCCTTGCCGATCTCACCGGGACGCTTGCCCGGGATGCCCGCGAGGTCGATGAGCAGAGGATCGACCGGTTCGAGGTTCTCGCTGTCCTGACGCGCGGCGTACCAGGAGAAACCGATGACCGCGCCGAGGAGACCGAGGTGCACCACCACGGAACCGATCCATCCTTTGCCCTCAGCGGCCATGCTCAGCGCGTCTCCGTGTCGAGCGCCGCCTTCGTCAGGCCCTTGGCCTTGGCGAGGGAGAGCACGTCGATGATCTTCTGGTAGGAGAGCGCGCCGTCGCCGCGGATGCGGACGATCGGCTGCTCCGCCTCGGGCAGGGCCGCGAGGGTGGCGAATTCGGCTTCGAGCTGGGCGGTCGTGACCGGGCGGGCGCCGAGGGAAAGCCCGCCGTTACGGTCGATGCTGACGATACGATGCTGGGCCTTCGTGTCCGGCGCCTTGCCGGCGCCCTTGTCGGCCTTGGGCAGGTTGACGGCGGTCGTCTGCTCCAGCACCGGCGTCGCGATCATGAAGATGATCAGCAGCACGAAGCACAGATCGAGCATCGGCGTCACGTTCAGCTCGTTGAGCACGTGCAGCCGGTTCGGCTTGGAGAAAGAGCGGGCCATCGGGACTTACTGGGCGTCTTCCCAGCCGGGCAGAGCGGCGGGCGGAGCCTCGGCGACCGGAGCGGCGACGGGAGCGGCGGCGGCCGGCTGGGCCGCCTGCGCGGCGCGGCGCAGCTGTTCGCGTTCCTGCGCGGCTTCGAAGTTGCGACGGGCTTCGCCTTCGAGCTCGAGCTCGACGCGGTCGGCGAGCGAGCTCGCGAAGTTCTCGAGTTCGGTCGTCATGATCTTCACCTGGGTGAGCAGGTAGTTGTAACCGAAGGTGGCGGGGATGGCGACGAGCAGGCCGAGCGTGGTCGTGACGAGCGCGCCGCAGACGCCGGGCGCGAGCTGCGCGATGCTGGCCTTCTCGGTCAGCGCGCCGAAGGTGACCATCACGCCCCACACCGTGCCGAGCAGGCCGAGGAACGGACCGCCGGAGACGAGCGAGCTGAGCAGCACCATCTTGTCCTCGTACTTGACCATCGTGCGCGCGACGCCGCGCTGGACGGCGTTCTCGACGTGGCCCATGCAGAGCGTGACATCCGCCGGACGCACGAGACGACCCTTATGGCGTTGCACGGCGGAGACCGCCTCGGCGACGAGGAATTCGTAAGGCCCGAGATTGGAACCGCGCGGGAAGTTGAGCGCCACGACGGCGGGCTCGTCGCGGAGGCGACGTTCGAAGGCGTGGTTGCGCCGACGGTGCTCATGGATGTCGGACCACTTCTGGATCATCGCGCCCCAGCCGATGAAGGAACAGATGAGGAGCACGACGGCGACGGCCATACCGGCCGCGTCCATCTGCTTGAAATACCAGAGGGCGCCCTTTTCGGCCTCGGCCAGCACCAGCATGAAGACAGGAGAAAGCATCGGTTTCCTAGGCAATCCGCCGCGGGCAGGGCTTCAACCTGAAAAGGTTCGCCCGCACGCTTGAACCGGCGGCCGTTCTTCCGCATGGTGAGACCTGCGTGATCCCTCGTCCGCCCACCTGCCAAGGCTGCGTCCAGAACGCCGTCGTCTACTTCACCCTCGTCGCCGGGGGTAAGGCGGAGACCTATGCCTGCTGCCAAGGTTGCCCCTCCCTGGTGTCGGACTCCATCCTACCCTCCCTCGCGCTGGGCCTGAAGCTGACCGTCCCGACCCCCGTCGGCCGCGGCAAGTGCCCGGCCTGCGGCTTCCGCTGGTCGGACTACGAACGCATCCATCGTCTCGGCTGCGCCACCTGCTACGAAGCCCATGCGCCCCAGGCCTTGGCGACCATCGCGCGGATCCAGCCGGGCTTGGAGCACCACGGACGCCGCCCTCAGGACAGCCAGGCGGACCGCCTCGCCAAACTGACCAAGGCCCGGGCTGACCTCCAAGCCGCCCTGCGGGTCGAAGACTTCGAGGCCGCCGCCGTCCTCCGGGACCAGATCGCCGAACTCGAGAACGGCCCGACGGAGAGCCGCCCCTGATTTACGGATGAAACCCACCGCCCTGCTGACCAACGACGACGGCATCAATGCCGCCTTCCTCCATGCCTTGGTGGCCGCCTGCGTCGCCGAAGGCTTCCGAGTGGTCGTGGCCGCCCCCTCCGGCGAGCGCAGCTGGATCGGCCGGGCCTTCAGCCGTCACCGTGAGGTCACCTTGGCCGAATACCCCGGACTCGGCGAACAGGCCTGGTCCATCGACGGTACTCCCTCCGACTGCGTCAACATCGCCCTCGGCCACCTCCTGCCCGTCCGGCCCGACGTCGTCCTCTCTGGCATCAATATCGGCTTCAACGCCACCATGCCCCTGTGCCTGAGCTCCGGGACTCTCGCCGGCGCGACCGAAGGCACCGCCTGGGGCCTCCCGGCCGTGGCCTGCTCGCTAGACCTCGAGCAATCGCTCTTCGAACAGGTCCACCGGAACTCCGCGGTCTGCCCGCCGGCCCTCCGCCCGCACCTCGAGACCGCCTGCCGCCACGCCGCCCGCTTCGCCAAGGGACTCGTGGGCCAGCCGGTCACCGGCCTGCACGTTCATAGCCTGAACTATCCGGCGACCGTCACCGAAAGCACCGCCATGGAACGCAGCACCCCGGCGCTCGTCCGCCACGGCTCCCTCTTCAAGCGTTCGGCACAGGGCTTCTCGTTCGCCTGGAATGACGGCGAGAACCTCACGACCGACAAACAATCAGACCTCGCCGTCTTGGAGCGAGGTCTGATCAGTCACACGGTCTTCGACTTCGGCGGCACCGCGCCGCTCTGAGCCGGCTCAGTGGCTGTGGCCGTGATCGTGGCCGTCGCCATGATCATGGTCGTGGTCATGGTGACCTTCGCCGGCGAAAAGCACCGGCAGGAGGAGCACCAGGCCGGCGATGAAGGCCGGGGCCCAGGCATTGCGCAGGCCATGGGCGGAGAGGAACGGATAGAAGGCGACGTAACCCGCGAGCGCCCAGGCGCCGAGGTGGTTGGTGAAGATCCACAGGCCCTTGAGGCCGCCGTCGTTGGCGCGGCGCTGGACGTAGACCGACAGGAAGCCGGCGAAGAACACGGCGGAAAGGATGAGGAGGAAGACGGCGAAAGGAGCCCAGCCTTCGACGGCGTGGTGGTGGATTTCTTCGGCCTGCTTCTTGAAGTCGGCGGAGACGGCGGCCTCAGCCTGGGTCTTGGCGGCGGCGGCGTCGAAGGCCTTGCCCTTGGCGGCAGTCTTGGCCTTGGCGACGGCCTTGTCGACCAGAGCGGCCTTGACGACGGCTTCCTGATGGTGGGCTTCCGACTCCGGAAGCGTATGGCTCATGTAATGATAGGCGCCGACGGACACGCCGTAGAAGACGGCTCCCAGGATGACGGTATTGATGGCCAGGCCGAGGCGGCCGAGGGGCTTGGTAAGGTCCAGCGAGAAGCTCATGGTACGAAGCGGCAACCTAGGTCCGTCGCCCCGCCCTTCAATTCCAAACTTGGAAACCGCCCGCCGACCCGCCTGATTGGGGTCAGCCATGGCCCGCCCCCTCCCTGAAACCGTCCTTTTCGACCTCGACGGCACGCTGGTCGACAACTTCGAGGCCATCCATCGTTGCTATGACGACGTCATGGGGATGATGGGCCTGCCGGGCGTGACCCTGGAGCAGATAAGGCGCGCGGTCGGCGGCTCCGTCAACGTCACGGTCGTCAAACTGGCCGGCGAAGCCAACGCCCCCACCGCCACCCGCCTCTTCCGCGAACACTTCCCGTCGGTGATGTACCACGGACTGCGCGCCTACCCCGGCTGCCGCGAGATCCTCGTCGGCCTCCGCGCCAAAGGCGTCCGCGTCGCGGTCTACACCAACAAGGATGATGCCAACTCCAAGAAGATCATGGAGCACCTCGGCCTCGATGACGTCGTCGACCAGGTCTTCGGCACCAACGTGCACCCCTGGCGCAAGCCGCAGGCGGAGTTCACCCACTTCGTGCTCTCGACCCTGAAGGCCGACGCCGCCCGGACGGTCATGGTCGGCGATTCGCCCTTCGACATCTCCACCGCCCGCAACGGCAAGCTCGCCGCCATCCATTGCGTGACGACCGGCAGCCATACCGCCGAGGAACTGGCCCCCTACGCCCCGGACACCGTCCATGCGGGCCTGCCCGAACTGGGCCGGGAGCTCTTCGGGCTGGGTTGATTTTCGTTTCGCTCCCGCCCCGCGGGACTGATTGGCTCAACGCATGTCGCCGCCACGCGAACCGCCGCGCGGACCCGAAACCACCCTTTCGGGCGTGGTCGAGCGCATCCTGTGGCTCGACGAGGAGACGCATTTCACGATCGCGGAGCTCGCGCCCGAGGCCGGCGACAAAGTCATCATCCTCGGCAACATGACCGGCCTGCAGTGCGGCGAGACGGTCGACGTCAGCGGCCACTGGGAACGCCATCCTTCGCACGGCCCGCAGCTGCGCGTGCGTACCTTCAGCTCGCGCCTGCCCTCTTCGGTCCACGGCATCCGCAAATACCTCGGCAGCGGACTCATCAAAGGCATCGGCAAGACCTACGCCGACAAGATCGTCGCCCGCTTCGGCGTCCGCACCTTCGACATCATCTCCAACCAGTCGGGCCGCCTCCGGGAAGTCGACGGCATCGGCCCCGGCCGCGCGAAGGCCATCAAGGCCGCGTGGGATGACCAGAAGGCCCTGCGCGAGGTCATGGTCTTCCTGCAGACCTACGGCGTGACCAACGCCCTCTGCATCCGCATCGTCAAGGCGTACGGCCAGGACGCGAAGAAAGTCCTCACCACCGAACCTTACCGCGTGTGCCGCGAGGTCGAAGGCGTCGGCTTCAAGACCGCGGACAAGATCGCCCGCAACCTCGGCCTGCCCACCGCCGGCCCCCAGCGCGTCGACGCCGGCATCCTGCACACGCTCGAAGAACTCGAAGGCGAAGGCCACAGCGCGTTCCCGGACGAAGGCCTCCTCGAGAAAGCCACCGAGCTCCTCGAGGTCGACAAGACGATCGTCCACGATCGCCTGCGGAAACTCATGGAAGAAAACGCCGTGGGCGTGCTCTCCACGCGCGGCGTACGCCTCGTGCAGCTCCGCCTCCAGGAGAAGGCCGAGAAATCCATCGCCGCCTCGATCCAGCGCTTCCTCGCCACGCCTTCGGGCCTGCCGACCATCGTCGCCGACAAGGCCGTCGAATGGGCCCAGACCCGCGCCGGCTTCGCCTTCTCGCCCGCCCAGGCGGCCGGCGTGCTCATGGCGCTGCAGAACAAAGTCACCGTCCTCACCGGCGGACCCGGCACGGGTAAGACGACCATCCTCAAGGCCCTCTGCGACATCCTCGGGGCCAAGCGCGTGCGCATGGCGCTGGGCGCGCCGACCGGCCGCGCGGCGAAGCGCATGACCGAAGCCACGCGCGTGCAGGCCTCGACGATCCACCGCCTGCTCAAGTTCGACCCGCTCGAAGGCGGCTTCACCGCCAACGCCGAGAACCCGCTCGCGACCGACTTCGTCATCATCGACGAGTCCTCGATGCTGGACACCAAGCTCGCCGCGGCCCTGCTGCGCGCGGTCCCGGGCACGGCCCACCTGCTCCTGGTCGGCGACGTCAACCAGCTCCCGTCCGTCGGCGCCGGCAACGTGCTCGGCGACCTCATCGATTCCGGCGCGGCCGCGGTCACGCGCCTTGACACGGTCTTCCGTCAGGGCGCGCGCAGCGGCATCGTCACGGTCGCCCACGGCATCCTGCATGCCGACACTTCTCCGCCGACGCCGGTCGAGGATCCGACCAAGCTCGATTTCACCCAGGACATCCACTTCGTGCGCGTCGACGACCCCGAGGCCTGCGTGGCGATGGTCACGAAGCTCTGCTGCGACATCCTGCCGAAGGCGCTGCGCTTCGATCCGCTGCGCGACATCCAGGTGCTGGCGCCGATGCACAAGGGCACCGGCGGCATCCAGGCCTTCAACCAGGCGCTCCAAGGCCGCCTGCGCGGCGCCGACGCCCGTCCCGGCCGCATCCAGCCGGGCGACAAGGTCATCCAGACCCGCAACAATTACGACAAGAACGTCTTCAACGGCGACTTCGGCGTGGTGCTCGGCCAGAACGAGGAAGGCACGCTGCTGATCGACTTCGACGGTGCGCGGGTGGAGCTCGAGCGCGGCGAACAGGGCGACCTGCACCTGGCCTACGCGGTGAGCATCCATAAGTCCCAGGGCTCGGAATTCCCGGCCGTCGTCGTGCCGCTGCTGCGCCAGCACAGCATCATGCTCGCGCGTAATCTCGTCTACACGGCCGTCACGCGCGGACGTAAGCAGGTCATCCTCGTCGGCGATCCGACCGCTTACGCGATGGCCGTGCGCAATGCTTCGGACTCGCGTCGCATCACCGGCCTCCTGCCCCGCCTCCGCGGCGAGGAGTGATCAGAGCGAGGCCAGCTGCTGCTGGAAGGCCGCGATCGCCTTGTCGGGCGAGACGGACTTAGCCCAGCCGCACTCAAAGCTGAAAGCTCCGGCGTAGCCCATCTCGCGCAGGACGCGCAGATGCGGGCGGAAGTCATCACCCTTGGTGCCGGGGGCGGAGCGCAGTTCCTTCTCGGCGACGTGGCAATGGATGAGGCGACCCTTGGCCTTGCGGAGTTCTTCCGCCGGATCGTCGTCGCGCATCATATGGTAGATATCGGCGGTCAGGTAGACGTCCGGCCCGGCGGCGGTGATGACCTCGACGGATTCGGCGATGCTGGTGCAGAGGTTGGTCTCCGCGGTGTTGAGATTCTCGATGGTCAGACGGATGCCGTGATCGCGGGCGATCGGGGCGATGCGGCCGAGGATCTTCGAGAACTGCTCGCGGGCCTTGGCCGGCTCGAAACCCTTGGGGCAGCGGCGCGAACCGCCGGAACCGACCGTGACGACGCCCACGCCGAGCTTCTGGGCGCGCGGGAAGGCCGTGCGGACCCACTTCTCGACCTTATCGTGCTGAGCGTCCGGGCCGACCATCGGAATGTCGCTGGTGATGAAACCGTTTAGGAAGGTGGTCTGGACCGGCAGCGCCTTGAGGGCGGCGAGGTTCTTGGCGAAGACGTCGTCTTCCTTGCCCGGGACGATCTCGGCGGTGATGAAGAGCTCCAGGTAGCCGTAGCCGGCGGCGGAGAAAGCCGGGGTCAGCTTCTTGTCCATGCCACCGATCGGCAGCTTGGCGAAATCAGGCGCCGAAGCGGTCTGACCGAAGGCCGACATTGCCGGTAAGGCGGCGGCGAGGGAAAGGAAAGAGCGGCGGTCCATGCGATGACGCTGGACTCCCCTCGGTTACGGTCAAACGCCAATCGCCTAGAGCCTTACCCGCATCGTCCCGCGCGTGACGCCGAGCTGGTTCAGGACCTTGAGGTCGTTCCAGAGCGCGGTGCCGTCGATATCGCCCTTCAGCAGGGCCTGATACTTCTCGAGCGTGCGTGAGACCGTGGCGGCGTCTTCGTCCACGAATTCGACGCGGAAGCGGCGGACGCCCAGGGCCAGCAGCTGGGTGACGTATTCGGCGCCGGTCTGGGCGCGCGAGTTGAAGAGCGTGTTCCGGCAGCCGGCATCGGCCTTGAGGATGTGCTCGGCGCCGACGCGGTCGCGCAGCTTGACGCGGTGCTTCTCGCAGGGGCGGCCGCAGTCACGGTAGTCCTTCCCCTTGGAGAGGAAGGTGCAGAACACGCAGTGCTCCATATGGAACATCGGCATGTGCTGGTGGACCGTGACCTCGAACCATTCCGGCGGGGCGGACTGGAAGAGCGCGGTAACCTGCTCGGAGTTGAGGTCGTAGGAGACCGTCAGGCCTTCGAGGGCATGCTCGCGCATGAGCCACTCGGCGGTCAGGCCGTTGGCGACGTTGAGGGAGAAGTCGGCGCGGAGGCGCCGGCCCTTGAAGGCGCGCAGATCCTCGTGATTCCGCACCAGGTAGCCGTCGGCCTCACAGGAGAGGACGATCTCGCTGATGCGCCCTTCGCCCTGCTTGTGGATGCGCGGGCCCATGGCCCAGAACTCGACCTTGCGGCCGGCTTCCTGCTCGTAGGCGCGGACGCGGGCGACGGCGGCCCGGAACTTCTTCGGGTCTTCGTATTCGGCGTAGATCACGCGGGCGCCGCTCGCGAGGGCGGGTTCGAGCTGCTCCGGTTCGCGGATGACGACGACGATCTCGGCCTCGCCGGGGCGCTTCGGTTCGAAGGGGGCGACCTTGGTGGCCTCTTCCTCGTAAGGCAGGAGCGTCCAGCGGAGCGGCTGGCTGCGGAGCTTCGTGATCTGCTCGGCGAGGTCGCGGCGGAGACGGTTCAGTTCGCTGACCGGGATGATGAGGGCGCCCTCGAGATCGGCCTGCAGTTCGCCCATTTCGAAGCCCGTGTCACCGAGGCGACCCAGCTGGTCGCGGAGCGTGGTGACGTCCATCGGACGCTTCTCGGCCGCGGCGCACGGCATCGTGGTCTCGCCGGCGACGACATGGCCTTCACCGTCATTGAATTCGACGCGCAGGGGCTGGCCGAGACGGCCGATGACCTTGGCGTGGAGCGGGCGGCGGAAGTTGGCCTTCTCGCGGTCCCAGGAATCATGCAGACGCTTGTCGAGTTCCTGGTCCTTGGTCTTCCAGAGGATCGCGCCGGTCTTCACCAGCGACCAGTCGACGTCTTCGCGGCCGAAGCGGACGAACGTCAGGCCGCCGCGGGCGGGTTCGAGTCCGTGGACGAAGCCGCCCTGTTCGCGTTCGGCCGGCTTGCCTTGGTCGAAGACCACGCCGTCGCCGGGCTTGAGCGGGCCTTCGAGGCGCATCGTCACGCCATTGGAGGCGACGTCGACGACCGTACCGAGGTAGGCGCCGCGCTTCTTGCCGAAACGGGCGTGGACGAGCTGCTGATTATCGATGCCGCGGAGCCAACCCGTGTGCAGGCCGCGCGAGAACGTCATCTGCATCGCGTAGTCCTCTTCCTGACGGACCTGCAGCGCGGCGCGATCGGCGTCGGCGCCCTTGGCGAAAGCATCCCAGGCTGCGTCCACCGCCCGGCGGTAGGCCTTCGTGATGGCGGCGACGTATTCCGGGGACTTCAGGCGACCCTCGATCTTCAGGGAACGGATGCCGGCGCGGATCAGGTCGGGCACGACTTCGATGCCGGCGAGGTCCTGCGGGGAGAGGAGGTAGGCCTTGTCGCCGAGGTCGCGGACCACGCCGTCGACCACGAGTTCGTAAGGCAGGCGGCAGGCCTGGGCGCATTCGCCGCGGTTGGCCGAGCGGCCGCCGAGCGATTCGCTCGTCAGGCACTGGCCGGAATAGGCGACGCAGAGCGCGCCGTGCACGAAGACCTCGAGATCGAGGGGTTCGCCTTGGGCGGCCTGTTCCGTCTGCATCTTCTGCATCTCCGGAATCGAGACCTCACGGCCGAGGACGGCGAGCGAAGCACCGAGACCGCGGGCGTAATCGACGCCCGCCGCGCTCGTGACCGTCATCTGCGTCGAAGCGTGGATCGGGAAGTCGGGGGAGATCCGGCGGATGAGGCGGCAGATACCGGGGTCCTGGACGATGGCGGCGTCGACGCCGGCGGCGACGATCGAGCGGAGCGTCCGCGCGGCTTCGGCCAGTTCGTCCGGGAAGATCAGCGTGTTGAAGGTCACGTAGCCCTTGACCCCGCGGCCGTGCAGGTAGGCCATGAGTTCAGGCAGGTCGGCCTCTTCGAAGTTCTTGGCCCGGACGCGGGCGTTGAAGCGGCCGATGCCGAAGAACACCGCGTCGGCGCCGTTCTCGACCGCCGCGCGGACGCAGTCCCATTCGCCGGCCGGGGCGAGGACTTCGGGCTTACGGAGGGAAGTGAGGAGGCTGGTGGCGGACACGTGGACAGGTAGGCATAGTCCGCCCTTCCCTGCAAAGAGCAATTCAAGCCCCGGACCGGCCGGGCGGCGCTTCCGGGATTGCCCCGGGGCACCCTTCCCGCCCTAATCGAACCCATGTCCGACAAGCTCGAAGAAATCTTCCAGATGCAGCAGGCGCTCAACAAGCGCATCGGCGTCGAAACCGCCGGCATGACCGAGGAGGAAAAGATCAAATGGGTCCTCAACTACCTCCGCGCCATGCAGCAGGAGATGGCCGAGCTCACCGACTCCGTGCCCTGGAAGTGGTGGGCCAAGTACCAGAAGTTCGACGAGCAGAACGCCCGCGTCGAGGTCATCGACCTCTTCCACTTCCTGATCTCCATCGCCCAGGTCCTCGGCATGTCCGCGGACGACGTCTACCAGGCCTACCTGAAGAAGAACGCCGTAAACCACCAGCGCCAGGACTCCGGCTACGTCAAGAAGGACGAGAACGACTCCCGCCACATCTGACCTCCTTCCCCATGTCCCGCCCCTCCGCCCGCCGCGCCGGCTTCACCCTCGTCGAACTCCTGGTCGTCATCGCCGTCATCGCGATCCTGGCCACCATCAGCTTCGGCCTCTTCAAGGCCGCGAACGACGGCCGTAACAAGTCCAAGTCCAAAGGCGAGGTGCAGGCCATCGCCATGGCCACCCAGAGCTACCGCAAGACCTACGGCGACTTCCCGGCCTGCCTCAGCGGCCGGCCTGAACGTTTCCGTCGCGACCTGCTCGACCAGCTCGTCGGACGTCGCGTGATGCGCGTGACGACCCCGGGCTCCATGCCGACGCTGCTCGCCTTCGACAGCGCCAGCCTGCCGGGCGGCACGAATCGCCAGATGCGCAGCTTCCTCAGCCAGGGCGATGTCACGACCAATGACGACGCCCAGCTCACCGCCGACGACTGGCGCGGCGACAACGCCGCCTGCCGTGAATTCGTCGACGCCTGGGGCAATGCGTATGATTACCGCTATCGCGTGCTGACGCCGGCCCGCTTCGCCGAGTGGAAGTCCCCCAACTACCTGCTCGTCTCCTGCTCCGTCAATTTCAACGAATCCACGGTCGACGGCGAACCGCCCCTGGCCGGTGAGTACTGGGATCCGGCTCCGTCCGGCGGCTCCACCATGGAACGCTCCGGCATCGTGCCTCCGACCTACTTCGACGAAAGCGGCTCCACCGGGCCTTTCCGCGCGGACAATATCGTCAACTGGGCGAACTGACCTCACGGGTCAGCGGGCCCTTCATCGCCAGGGCCAGACCGGCGCACAGCAGCCAGGCTAACGCCACCGTGGCCAGCGTATGGGACAGGAAGTGCTCGCCCCGGGCGATCTGATAGAAGCCCATCCAGGATCCGACGAAGAGGCCGAGGGCCAAGCCGCGCCAACGGCGCGTGCCGAGGATCCAGTATAGCCCCATCAAGGCGTAGCCACCGCTGGCGTGGCCCGCGGGGAACGCATGGCTGGGATACCCGGCCGGCTTCGGATCAAACAGCAGCAGATGCTCGTAGATACCCCCGTAGGTCTTGAGCTCTAACGGCGTGGCCATGTTCGTCACGGCGCGCAGCTGGGTAGAGACGACCGGTACGACCGCGAGACAGGCCAGGAAGAACAAGGCGCGCATACGCACACGGCGGGCGAAGATCGCGGCGAGGATCAGCAGGACCGCCCAGATGATGATGAGCGCCTTGGGGCCGCGGTAGGCCAAGGCATCGCCCAGCGCGTGGCCATGCGGGATCAGCCAGGCCTTCCCATCCCAGAAGAGCCCCTGGAACCAGTGGTCGAGGGCGTCGCCACCCGTACCGGCGAAGCCGAAGAAGCCGACGACGGCGGCGAGGACGATCGCCGGCGCGAGCAGCGAGCGCGGCTCAACGGGCGCGAGGTTTCTCAGGATTCTGGAGTCCGCCATGGTTGAAGAGCTCATCGGTGCCTTGGTAATAGTGGATCGCCTCCTCGACCGCCGCCGCATCGGTCGTGGTCACCGGCGTCAGGGCGCCCGTGGCGAGGTCAGCCTGATATTGGACCGCCTGCCGCAGCGGTTTGAGGACCGTCAGAAGGCCGTCGGGACGCAGCATGGCGACCTTCTGGTAGTTGCTGATGAAGGCGCGCGGACGGTAGGATGCAGCGAGCGCGTCGGTGCCGACGAAGCGGGAGAGATAATCGACGCCCAGCAGGCCGAGCACGGTGGGCGCGACGTCGATCTGGCTCATCATCGTGTCGAACTTGCGGGGCGCGATGTTGCCGGGCGACCAGATGAAGAGCGGGATCTCGTACTTCCGCACCTCGAGCTCACGCTTGCCGGCGACGGAAGCGCAGTGGTCGGCCACGATGACGAAGATCGTATCCTTGAACCAGGGCTTCGTCTGCGCGGCCTTCAGGAAGGCGCCGATGGCGTAGTCGGTATAGGCGACGCCACCTTCGCGACCGACCAGCCCGGCGTCGATCTTGCCGGCCGGCCAAGTGTACGGACGGTGATTGGAAGTCGTCATCACGAAGTGATGGAAAGGCTTGCCCGCGGCGTGGGCGCGGTCGGCCTCTTCGAGCGACCATGTAAACGCGTCCTCATCGCAGGCGCCCCAGGCGTTGGCGAAGGTCGGCTGCTTCCCTCGGCCGAGCTGACGCGGCAGGTCGACGATGTCGTAGCCGTTGGCCTCGAAGAAGTAGTTCATGTTGTCGAAGAACCCGTCGCCGCCGTAAAGGAAGGCCGTCTCGTAGCCCTTGGCCTGCAGGACCGAGCCCAACGTCGTGAGGTTCTCACAACCCGCGCGGCGCAGCACGGACTGGCCCGGGATCGGCGGGATGGACAGCGACAGCGCCTCCATGCCGCGGACCGTACGCGTTCCGCCGGCGTAACAACGCGAGAACCAGAGGGACTCGCGGGAGAGGCGGTCGAGGTTAGGCGTGAGGTTCTTGGGCTGATATTCCGACGAACCGTAGCAACCGACGTATTCCGCGCTCAGGCTCTCGATCGTGATCTGGATGACGTTCCACTTGCGTGCCGCCGTCGCCGGCTGGATGCGGCGGGTGATCTGATCATTCCCGCCGGCTGTAGCGGCCTCGCCGCCTTGGGCGAGCAAGGTCGCGCGGAGCTTCGCGACGGCGTCGGGACGCGACGGATAGAAGCGATGCCATTCGAGCTGATTGGCCCAGAAGGCCGCCAAGAAGGCGTATTCGCCGTTCTTGGCCAGTTCGGCGTCGTAGCTGTTCGCCCAACCCGGCTGGACGTCGCCCATGTGACGGAGACCAGCGGTGAGCCGTTCGGCGACCGACGAACGCGCGGCGCTGGCGGCATTGAGGTCGTGTCGGCCGACGAAATAGGCGATGAGCAACAGAACGAGCAGAGGCGAAAGGAGCACGGCGAAATCGCGCCAGCGGGACGAGGAGTCGGCGGCGGCGCCTTCTTCCCAGCGACGCACGAAGCCCAGACGGCGCCAGAGCAGGAACAGACCCGTCGCGACGGCGAGCACCACCCCGATGATCAG
>RDYO01000057.1 GCA_004293385.1 Verrucomicrobiota bacterium | reverse complement strand
TGGCCGATGTGGGACGCGATCTCGTTGAAGGCTTCGACTTCGGCCTTGGAGAAGAGGAGGCCGCCGGCCTTGGCGCTGCGCGCGGCGAAGGTCGCCTCGAGCTGGCCGGGGAGCATGCACTTCTCGTTGCCGTGGCCGAGGACGTCGTCGATGACGGCCTTGACGTTCTGGCCCTGGGAGCGGCCTTGGGCGAAGGCGCCGGAGCTCATGGCCTCGGGGTGGATCACCTGGAAGAAGAAGGCGCAGGCCTGCTTCTCGCCGGGGACGTGCGTGCGGCTGCGGATGGTCGGGAGCGAGCCGCCGATGTAGCCGGCGACGATCTCATTGATGAGCGAGAGACCGTAACCCTTGTGGGCGCCGAAGGGGATGAGCGAGACGGCCTCGTTCGGGTCGAGGGTGACCTTGCCGTCCTTGTCCACGGCGGCGTCGGGCGGGAGCATCTTGCCTTCGCGCTTGAGCACCTGGACGCGGCCCATGGCGATGACGGAGGTGGCCCAGTCGATCACGATCGGGAAGCCGAGCTCCTTGGTCGTGGGGAAGCCCCAGGAGTGCGGGTTGGTGCCGAGCGTCGGGAACTTGCCCTGGAAGGGGACGACTTCCGCGAGCGTGGCGGTGCAGTTCGTGTAGGCGATGTAACCGCGCTTGGCGGCTTCCATCACGTAGCCGCCGCCCCAGAGGTAGTGGAAGGCGTTGTCGACGGAGACCGTGCCCACGCCGTATTTATCGGCGAGCTCGATGCAGCGTTCGATGGCGTCGACGGCGACGGCCTGGCCGAGCTTCTGGTGGGCGTCCCAGACTTCGGCGGCTTCGAAGCGCGTGGCCTTCTTGGTGACGGTCGCGTTCGGCGTGCAGCCCGGGACCTTGGCGCCGGAGCCGAAGAGTTCGTCGAGGTGGAGGGCCTTCAGCGCGTTGTGCGTGCGGATGCCGTGGTGCGTGGCCATGCTGGCCATCTGGGCGGCCTGCGCGGACTCCTTGGCGCCGAAGCCGCGCTTGACGTAGGCGGCGGTGACGAGCGCCTCGTGGGCGGCGCGGGGGACGACGTAGAATGTTTCGGACATGGTGAGGGGAGGGTGAGGGTTAGAAATGCTTCTTGAAGGGGACTTCCGGATTCTTGACGCCTTCGGGCTTCTCGCCGCGGAAACCCGCGATGAGGTTATGGACGGCGGTCGAAGCCTGGCGGACGACGCTCTCGTTGGTGCGGGAGGCGATGTGCGGCGTGATGATCGAGTTCGGGAGGTTGGTCAGCGGATGATCGGCGGCCGGCGGCTCGAAATCGAGGACGTCGGAAGCATAGCCACGGAGGGCGCCGCTCTTGAGGGCGGCGGCCACGTCGGCGCTGTTGACGACTTCGCCGCGGGCGCAGTTCACGATCAGGGCGCCGGGCTTCATCAGGGCGATGGTGCGGGCGCAGATGAGGTTCTGGGTCTCGGGCTTGAGGTCGGTGTGCAGCGAGACGTAGTCGGAGATCTTCAGCAGGTCTTCGACGGTGTCCATGCGACGGATGCCGTATTGCTTGGCGAAGGCGTCGTCCCAGTGGCGGCCGTGGCCGACGAGCTCGATGCCGAAAGCCTTGGCGCGGACGGCGACTTCCTTGCCGATGCGGCCCAGGCCGACGATGCCCATGGTCTTGCCGAGGAGCTCGAAGCCCGTCTTGCGCTTCCAGCCGCCGGAGCGGGTGGAGTCGGTGTGGAAGAGGAAGTTACGCTCCAGGGCGAGCAGGAGGAGGAAGGCATGCTCGGCGACGGTGGTGTGGTTCACGCCCGGGGTGAAGAGGACCGGGATGCCCTTGGCGGTGGCGGTCTTGAGGTCGATCTTGTCGACGCCGATGCCGTACTTGCTGATCACCTTGAGGCGGGGCAGGGCCTTCTCGAGGACCTTGGCCGTGATCGCATCGTCGCCACAGATGTAGCCGTCGAAATCACCCATCAGCGCGAGCGTGTCGGCCTCGTTGAGCGGGCCGCGGGCGGTGACGATTTCCCAGCCGGTTTCCTTCAGCAGCCGGTGGTGGTCGCCCGGGGTGTCTTGGAAGGAGGTGGTCGTGATCAGGACGCGCGGCTTCGACATGGGTATATTCACGCCCAAGGTGGCTTTAGGGTGGGTTTCCGTCAACAGGACTTCTGGGGTGGACTTACCTCAAAAACGGCGTTTGGTAGCCCCACCCCGATTTTATGAAAGAATCCGCCAATAGTACGGCTCCGGCCGCTAGCAACCACCGCTGGGTAATCTTAGCCCTGCTGTTCTTTGCCACGACGATTAATTACGTCGACCGGCAGATTCTGGCCCTGCTGAAGCCCATGCTCGATCAGGAGCTGAAGTGGACCAATGAGCAGTATGGTATTGTGAACGCGGCTTTCCAGGGGGCCTATGCCCTTGGTCTGCTGGGCTTTGGCTGGTTCATCGACCGTTTCGGGGTAAAAATCGGGTATGCTGTTTCCATTCTGGCATGGTCGGCTGCCGCCGCCTGCCACGCCTTGGTTGGCTCTGTCACTGGCTTCCGATGGGCCCGTATGGCCCTAGGTCTGGGCGAAGGAGGTAATTTCCCAGCCGCAATCAAGACCGTCGCCCAGTGGTTCCCCAGGGGTGAGCGCGCTTTTGCTAACGCCCTTTTTAACTCGGGAACCAATATCGGTGCGGTCATCGCTCCGGCGGTGATTCTTCCGATGGCCGCCGCCTACGGATGGCGGTCCACGTTCGTCTTCGCAGGCC
>RDYO01000056.1 GCA_004293385.1 Verrucomicrobiota bacterium | reverse complement strand
AGGGCGCAGGGGCTGAGCACCACCAGCAAGGTCATCGCGCCATAGAGCGGTGCCGCCTGCCCGACAGCGTCGGGCGGCGTCGTGAAGCGTAGGTATAGATAGAAGACGGCGGCCGCCGAGAGGGCGAAGATCGCGTAGGCATCCCCCCATTTGTCGATGGCCCGCTGGGCGGGTGCTTTGCTGTCCTGAGCTTCGCGGATCAGGCGGACGATGCGCTGGAGGGCGCTGTCTTTCTCCCCGCGGGTCACTTCGACGACCAGGCGTCCCCAGGAGTTGAGCGTGCCCCCGGCGACCTCGGAACCAGCCTGTTTCGGGGCGGGTTTGGCTTCTCCCGTGAGGTTGGATTCGTCGACTTCGCTCTCGCCGGAGAGCACCTTGCCGTCCGCCGGCACCAGTTCGCCGGGCAGGACGGCGATACGGTCACCGGGTCGCAGTTCGGAGACCGGCACTTCCGTTTCGACGTCATCCGCACCCAGTCGGCGGGCATGCTTCGGCGACTTGTCGAGGAGTGCGTCGATGGCGCCGCGGGTGCGGTCCATCGCGTAATGTTCGATCGCGCCGGCGGTCGAGAAGAGGAAAAGAAGCAGCGCGCCTTCGGCCTGGGCGCCCACGATCCAGGCGCCCGCCGCGACGACGATCATCAGCAGGTGGACGTCGATGCGCCGCTGCCGGAGGGAAGCCCATCCGTCGATCGCGGCGTCCCATCCGCCGGCGACACAGGACGCCGCGACGAGCGCGAGCGCCCACGGACGGCCGGTTTCTCCGAAACGGTCCGCGACCAATGATAGCAGGCCGAAGACGCCGCTCGCGGCCGCGAGGGCGGCGAGTTTCCGCCACTCGCCCGGCGCGGCTTCTTCGGATGCGTGCGCGGGTTCGTCCATGCCGTCATCCTGTCCGCGCGCGGCGCTTCGGTCAACCACGCGTCCGCTCCGCGGTCGTATCGATTTCATGTTTACGATGCGGACGTACGGAGGATTTTTTTACGCGTCGTCGGAGACGTTCCGGCGACATGAAAGTTTCCTCTTGCGCAAGCGCAGGTTTTACCTATCACTCGTCATCAAGAGTTGACCGCAACGTGACGAACCGAACCGAAACCCCGAGCGAAAGCCTGATCACCGTGTCGCTTCCCCCGAAGCTTCACTCCGAGGTGGTCGCCTTCCAGCATCGGACCGGTCTCAGCACTTTGAGCGAGGCGATCCGTCTCGCTCTCGATCGTTACGACGACTCCCGTCCTTCCCTGGAGACCACCCGGTCCCGCCAGGTTTCTTTCCGCGTACCGTCGGAGCTCCGTACTCGTATCACCCGCCAGGCGCGCAACGCCCGGGTGAGCGTGGGGCGTATCGTCAGGGTGGCGCTTCAGGCGCTGCCCTCAAACCCAACAACGATCCAAAAAAAGGACACACCTATGGCTAAAAAGAAGGCTGCTGCTAAGAAGAGCGCCAAGAAGGCCACCAAAGCTAAGAAGAAGTAATTCTTCCTAGTCTTTTCCGTCCCTCGGGGCGGATGGCGCCGGCACTCCCGGTCATCACAAGGACCCTCGCAAGGGGGTCCTTTTCTTTTCCCGGGCTTCCCGCCTGCGTATTGGCTTGAAACCGTCCAGCGGAACTCGGTTTCTTATGTCCCTTCTTACCATGAGCACCCCCGCATCCGGCCGCATCACCATCGCCAACGGCAAACTCACCGTCCCCGACCATCCCATCGTGCCCTTCATCGAAGGCGACGGCACCGGTCCGGACATCTGGCGCGCCTCCGTGCGCGTCCTCGACGCCGCGGTCGCCAAGGCTTACGCCGGCAAGCGCAAGATCGAGTGGCTGGAAGTCCTCGCGGGCGAGAAGGCCTTCAAGCAGACCGGCGACTGGCTGCCGGAAGCCACCCTCACCGCTTTCCGCGATTACCTCGTCGGCATCAAGGGCCCGCTCACCACGCCGACCGGCGGCGGCATCCGCTCCCTCAACGTCGCCCTGCGCCAGCAGCTCGACCTCTACGTCTGCCTCCGCCCGGTACAGTGGTTCACCGGCGTGCCTTCCCCGGTGAAGAATCCCGGCAAGGTCGACATGGTGATCTTCCGCGAGAACACCGAGGACATCTACGCCGGCATCGACTTCGAAGCCGGTTCCGAGATCGCCCTCAAGACCCTCGAGTTCATCAAGACGAACTTCCCCAAGGAGTTTAAGAAGATCCGCTTCGGCGGCGAGCAGCCCGCCACGGTCGGCATCGGCATCAAGCCGGTCTCCCGCCCGGGTTCGGAGCGCCTCATCCGCTCGGCGATCCAGTACGCCATCGCCAACAAGCGCAAGTCGCTGACCCTCGTCCATAAGGGCAACATCATGAAGTACACCGAAGGCGCCTTCATGAAGTGGGGTTACGACCTCGCCAAGAGCGAGTTCGGCGCGGTCGAGATCGACGGCGGCCCCTGGTGCAAGATCCCCGAAGGCAAGCCCGGCGCCGGTCTCGTCATCAAGGACGCCATCGCCGACATCACCCTCCAGCAGGTGCTCACGCGCCCGACCGACTTCGACGTCATCGCCACGCTCAACCTGAACGGCGACTACCTCTCCGACGCCCTCGCGGCGCAGGTCGGCGGCATCGGCATCGCCCCCGGCGGCAACATCAACTACCTCACCGGCCACGCGATCTTCGAAGCCACCCACGGCACCGCTCCTAAGTATGCCGACAAGGACGTCGTCAATCCGGGTTCCGTCGTGCTCTCGGGCGAGATGATGCTCCGCTACATGGGTTGGACCGAAGCGGCCGACCTCGTC
>RDYO01000055.1 GCA_004293385.1 Verrucomicrobiota bacterium | reverse complement strand
CCGTTCGCCCAGAACCAGCAGGGCCAGGGCTTCAAGGGCCGCGACCACTTCGGCCGCGCCTACTCCTGGTGGCTCGCCGGCGGCGGCGTGAAGGGCGGCCACGTCCATGGGGCGACCGACGATTTCGGATGGAACATCACCCAGGACCGGGTGCACATCCACGACATGCAGGCCACCCTGATGCACCTCTTCGGGATCAACCACGAGGGGCTCCTCTTCCGCTATCAGGGCCGCCAGTTCCGCCTGACCGACGTCGAAGGCCACGTGGTGAAGGGCATGTTGAAGCACGCCTGAGGGCCGAAACCGACGGAGATAGGGGCAAAGTCGGTATTTTGACCGCTTTTCCCCTTGCTCCCGCCCCATCCACCCCTTTTCTCCAAACTTCCACCCACCTTACGGCCATGACCCAGCACAACAGTTTCAAGTCCAGCGCCTCCTCCTCCGGAGCGAAGCGTAACGTCCTCAAGCGCTTCGAGCGCGTGGAACTGCTCAAGAAGCGCGGCACGGTCAAGGACCTGAAGCGCGTGACCAAGCTTCCGAAGACCAAGCCTGACGCCTAAGTCCGGGTCTCGCACCTTTGCGAAAAAACCCACCCGGACTTCCGGGTGGGTTTTTTGCTTTTAGGAGCCCAAACCCACGCTCGCCAGCCCTCCCCTCCTTTCCCACCATCCGCCTTTCGCCCGCCATGGATTCCCCCCGGCAGAAATACCGCCCCTTCGAGACCGTCCGCCTCCCCGACCGACGCTGGCCGGACGCGCGCATCGAGCAGGCCCCGCGCTGGTGCTCCGTCGACCTCCGCGATGGCAACCAGGCCCTGGCGATCCCGATGAACGTGCAGGAGAAGCACGAGCTCTTCCAGACCCTCTGCCGTATCGGCTTCAAGGAGATCGAGATCGGCTTCCCTTCCGCTTCCGACACGGAGTTCGCGTTCACCCGCGAGCTCATCGAACAGCAGCTCGTCCCCGAGGACGTCTCCGTCCAGGTCCTCGTCCAGGCCCGCGAACACCTCATCCGCCGCACGATCGATTCCCTCAAGGGCGCCCATCGCGCGATCGTCCACCTCTACACGCCGACCAACCCGGCCCAGCGTGAGATCGTCTTCAACCTCTCCAAGGCCCAGGTCCTCGAGATGGCCGTCAACGGCACGAAGCTCATCCGCGAGCTGACCGACGCCCTGCCGGACACGCATTGGCAGCTGGAATTCAGCCCGGAGACGTTCGTGCTCACCGAGCCCGACTACGCCCTCGAGGTCTGCGAAGCGGTCGCCAAGGCCTGGGGGGCTTCGGCGAAGCGTAAGATCATCCTGAACCTGCCGCTGACCGTCGAAGCCGGCACGCCGAACACGCACGCCGACCAGATCGAGTGGTTCTGCCGCCACCTCAGTAACCGCGAGATGGCCATCGTCTCCCTGCACACGCACAACGACCGCGGCACCGGCGTCGCCGCCACCGAGCTCGGCCTGATGGCCGGCGCGGACCGCGTCGAGGGCACGCTCTTCGGCAACGGCGAGCGCACGGGCAACCTCGACATCGTCACCGTCGCGCTGAACATGTTCTCGCACGGCATCGACCCGCACCTCGACTTCCGTAACCTCGGCGCGATCCGCGAGGTCTACGAACGCGTCACCCGCATGAGCGTGCACGACCGTCACCCTTACGGCGGCGACCTCGTCTTCACGGCCTTCTCGGGCTCCCACCAGGACGCCATCAAGAAGGGCATGGATCGCCGCGGTAAGATCGGCCACGACGCCCTCTGGGACGTCCCCTACCTGACGATCGACCCGATGGACATCGGCCGTTCCTACGAGGCCATCATCCGCATCAACTCGCAGAGCGGCAAAGGCGGCGTCGCCTACGTGCTCGACCGAGAGTTCGGCTTCGACCTCCCGAAGCTGATGCACCCGGAAGTCGGCAATCTCATCGGCAAGCACGCCGATAGGCTCAGCAAGGAGCTCACCCCCGCCGAGATCCACGACTGCTTCCGCGCGAACTTCGTCAACGTCGCCGCGCCCCTCGAGCTCGTCTCGTTCAGCTCCGCGCCCATCAGCAAGGAAGCCGTGCGCTGCGAGGCCCAGGTCCGTCACGACGGTAAAGTCCTCACCCTTACCGGCGAAGGCAACGGCCCGATCAGCGCCCTCGTGCACGCCCTCGAATCCAAGGGGTGGGCTAACTTCTCCCTTAAGGATTACCGCTCGCACGCCCTGACCGCCGGCTCGGAATCTTCCGCCGCCGCCTATGTCTCGCTGCAGTCCAAGGACGGCCGCACCGTCTGGGGTTGCGGCGTCGACGCGAACATCGAACTCGCCGGCCTCAAGGCTCTCGTCAGCGCGGCAAATAGGCTGGGCTGAGCCCAGCCAGGGGGCACGTGGGCACGGTGACACGTGGACAAGGGGCGCACGAAGAGGCCCGGAGGCTCAGTTGATCAGAAGAGGCAACAGGTAGGGTCGGCACTGCGTGCCGACATAGCTGTATCGAGGTAGGGGCAGCACCGCGTGCTGCCCTAGTGTTTCCATTCTCGGGTGGCGGGTGGCAGCCCCGGGTGGCAGGTGGCGGGAAAACCGTTCTCGGGTCCCAGGTCTCGGCGATCGGGTATCAGGTTCGGGTACAGGTCCCGGGTCTGCCACCCGCCACCTGCCACCCGCCACCTGAAACGACTTCAGCCAACCCCTTCCCGCCAACCGCCAACCGCTGAATTAATCCTTCATCCTCCCTCATTCATCCTCCATCCTGCCTTCAATCACCCCATGAAGAACCCTCGCTGGAACCCCTA
>RDYO01000054.1 GCA_004293385.1 Verrucomicrobiota bacterium | reverse complement strand
AGGACCAGAACATCAGCTCCATCACCGGACGGATGCCGAGCATCGAGGCGCCGATGCCGAGGCCGATGAAGCCGGCTTCGGAGATCGGGGTGTCGACGATGCGCTTCGGTCCGAACTCCTTGAGGAGACCTTCGGTCACCTTATAGGCGCCGTTGAACTGGGCGACTTCTTCGCCCATGATGACGACCTTGTCGTCGCGCTTGAGTTCTTCGCGCATCGCGGCGCGGAGCGCTTCGCGGTAGGAAATGACGGCCATGACAGTAGGTGCGAAGAGGGATTATTCGAAGATGATGGTGCCGCGGCTGGTCGTGTCCGGACCGCGGTTGTCCTCTTCCCAGTAGATGTGCTTGGTGACGTCGGCGAGGGTGGGGTCCGGCGACTCGTCGGCGAAGACGGCGGCCTTGTCGGCCTCGGCCATCGCGGCGTCGTTGATCTCCTGGGAAAGTTCGGGGGTGAGGACCTTCTCGCGCAGGAGTTCCTGTTCGAAGGCGAGGACCGGGTCCTTCTTCTCGCGGTATTCCTTGATCTCTTCCTTGTCGCGGTAGGTCTTGTCCGGGTCGGCCATGGAGTGGCCGAAATAACGGTAGGTGAAGATCTCGAGGACCGTCGGCTTGGATTCTTCGTGGGCGCGCTTGAGGGCGAGGGCCGTCTTGGCGCGGACTTCGTAGACGTCGTGGCCGTTGATCACGTCCCAGGCCATGTTGTAGCCTTCGGCGCGCTTGGCCAGGCAGCCCGGGTGGGCGGTCGAGCGCTCCTGGGAGGTGCCCATGGAGTAGCCGTTGTTCTCGACGACGAAGATCATCGGTAGGTCCCAGAGGGCCGCCAGGTTGTAGGCTTCATGGACCGCGCCTTGGTTGACGGCGCCGTCACCCATGTAGGCGAGGCAGCTGCCCTTGAGGCCCATGTATTTGACGGCGTAGGCGAGGCCGGTGCCGAGGGGGGCCTGGCCGCCGACGATACCGTGGCCGCCCCAGTAGTTCTTATCGGGGGCGAAATAGTGCATCGAACCACCCTTGCCCTGGGAGCAACCGGTGACGCGGCCGGTCAGTTCGGCCATGCACTCGTTCATGCCCATGCCGACCATCAGGCCGTGGCCGTGGTCGCGGTAGCCCGTGATGATGTGGTCGTGCTTGCCCAGCAGGGAGATCGTCCCGGCGGCGACGGCCTCCTGGCCGACGTAAAGGTGGAGGAATCCCCCGATCTTACCCTGCTGGTAGATGCGGATGCAGCGCTGCTCGAAATGGCGGATACGGGCCATTTTCGTGTAAAGGGCGATTTTCTCGGCCTTGGACATCGAGGCGTTGACCGGATCCTTGGCATAGTCGGAAGGCCCGGCAGGGCGCTTCAGGGATTCGGGGTGGGTAAGGACAGCGGGCTTGGCCACGGTAGTTCGTTTGGTTCGATTGGAGGGGTCTGGCGAGGAAGGTCAAGCGTCCCCTCCCATCGGCTCAATTTGCCTTGACCCGACTTGCGGGGGGCCTCCCCCTTGACCTATCCTGTGAGTCCTCTCTCAGGCCCCCTTTATCTATGGAAGAAACCCACGAGGCTTCGGCCCGCGAATTCACCGTCCAGAACCGCATGGGAATCCACACCCGTCCGGCCGCCCAGATCGTCCGTTTGGCTAACCGCTATCCGGACGTCGAGGTCACCGTCTCCAAGGACGACGAATCGGTGAACGGTAAGAGCATCATGGGCCTCATGATGCTGGCAGCCGGCCTAGGTTCGAAGCTGCGCTTCTCCGCCAAGGGCAAGGACTCCGCCGCCCTCCTGACCGAGATGGAGGCCCTCTTCTCCCGTAAATTCGACGAATCCTAACCCTATGTTCGCGCTCCTCGCCTCCTTCCTGATGCTCGCTGCGGGCGAGCCGGTCGCCCCGCCTCCTCTCGATGCCGCCGAAGTCGTGCGTCAGCTGAAGCCGGCGGAGCTCGCTGAATGGCATAACGCCATGCGCATCACCACCTTAGGACAGGCGCGCGTCAAGCAGGGGCAGAGCATCATGGACACCAGCATCGCGGCTGCCAACGCGACCAAGGGTGCGAAGACCGGCGGGCTCACCGAGACCCCTGAGCAGATCAAGGTCCGAGCCCAGAAGATCATCGACGAAGGCAACCTCCAGGTCCAGCAGGCCGCGCCTTCCCTGAATCGACTCCGTCTGGCCGCGGCCCAGCGCTTGGCTGAGAAGATGAAGCCGGTCGATTTCGCCGTCGAGATCACCGCCGCCGCCCCGCCCGCCGCCCTCGACGCCGCCGTCGGCCGTCTGCACAAGCAGGCCGTCGACCTCGGTTACCCCTCCGCCCATCTCATCGGCTCCCTTCGCGTCAGTTCCGCCGGCCTCGAACGTCCTGCCGACCTCACCGCCGACCTCCGCGCCGCCTGGTCGCGCCGCACCGGTGTCGCCTTGGCGGCCGTCCCGGCCGAAGGTTATGCTTACGTGCCCGCCGTCGCTCCGGCCGCGCCCGCCTTGTCGAAGGGCCTCAAGCCCGCGACCGCGCCCAAGCAGTTCGCCGTGCTCTGGGCCGAGCAGTACGCCGTCGGCGCCGACGGCGCGCAGACCTTGCTTTTCCTGCGTCTCGCTGACGCCCATTCTTTCCGCATCATCGCCTCCGAGCTCGTGCTGACCCACACGGGCGCCACGCCGGTCGTCGGCACCGTCGCCTTGCGCGACGAGCGCAGCTTCATCCCGCGCCTCACGCAGAGCGGCGAATGGGCTTTCGGTTTCGAGCGCGATAGCCATCCCGTGGGCTCGGCCCTGCTCACCCATCTCTGCCTGACGCAGACCAAACTGTCCGTCGCGGGCGACCCCTAC
>RDYO01000053.1 GCA_004293385.1 Verrucomicrobiota bacterium | reverse complement strand
GCCGAGGGCCTCGTAGCGGGCCTTCAGGAGGAGGGTGTTGTCCTGGTGCGGGACGACGACGTCGTTGTCGCCATGGACGGCGAACATCGGGACCTTGGCGGCGGCGAGGCCGGCGAGGTTGTCGGGCGGGTTGAACTCCTGGAGCCGGGCGGTGAGCTCGGCCTCGGTCAGGCCGAAGTCGGCGAGGGTCTGGGCCTTGGAGTTCTTGAGCGGCCAGCTGGCGAGGTTGCAGACAGGGTAGATGCCGATCCAGGCCTTCACCTTATCGGGATTACGGAACGCCCAGGTGAGCGTCATCATGCCGCCGCGGCTCTGGCCAAGGAGGATAGGTTTCGGCGAGTAGCCACGCTTGACCATTTCTTCGTAGAACTTCGTGAACTGCGCCGCGCTCTTCGGGGCGCCGCGGACTTCGCCGAGGTCGTAGCCTGCGATGGCGATGCCGGCCTGCTGGCAGGCATCGGCGTAGAGCTTGTGCTGGACGATCGAGACGCCGCCGTTGAGCGCGGGAGCATGCCAGACCCAAGGCTTTCCTTCCGCCGGCTTGGCTGCCGGGTGGATCACGGCCCGATGGCCGTCGACCTTGAAGGTCTCGGCGGCGAAGAGTGAGCCGGTGAGCAAGAGGGCGAGAGAGGCGATGATGGTTCTCATGAAGGTCTCAGTGGGTCGTTTTTCCTGCGTCAGGCTGACCCGTGTGGGCCCTTTGCGCTTCTCAGCGCGAGCGGAAGACGTCGCTGGTCAGGCACTCGACGACGAGGCCGCGCAGGCCGAGGCCTTGCTGCTTCACCTTGTCGTAGATGCGGTCGATCGCGAACTCGTCGGCCGGCTCCATCAGTCGTCCGGTCCCGTAGGCGAGGAACTGGCGGATGAGGTGTCGGGTGAACTGTTCGTTGCGCTTGTCGTGCAGGATGTCGCGGAAGCCGGCGAAATCCTTGTAGGTCTCGCCCGAGGCGAACTCACCGGTGGTGTCGATCTTCGGCGCCGGGCCTTTCTTCGGCTTGGCGTAGTTGGCGCGCGTGCGGCCGATCGGGTCGAAGGCCTCCAGGCTGAAGCCGTAGGGGTCGATCTTGCGATGGCACTCCGCGCAGGCGCGGTCGGTGCTGTGCTTGGCGAGACGCTGACGGATGGTGGTGGCGCCGCTGACGTCGGGTTCGATCGCGGGCACGACGTCGGGAGGAGGCGGCGGCTTCACGCCGAGGATGTTCTCGCTGATCCAAGCCCCTCGGGTGACGGGGGAGGTCTCGACACCATTGGCGCTGACCGTCAGCACGGCCGCCATGCCCAGCAGGCCGCCGCGGTGCTTGTTGCCTTCGACGCTGACCTTGCGGAAGCCGTCGGCGAGGCGGAGCGTCGTCTGCTCGGGCAGGCCGTACAGCTTGGCCAGCTTCTTGTCGACGAAGGTATGGTCCGCCTGGAGGAACTGGTTCACGGGCCGGTCCTCCTTGAGCATCTCGTGGAAGAACAGGCGCGCCTCGGTCTTCATCGAAGTCGGCAGGTCCTCGGCGTAGTAGGCGCGGTTCGTCTCGCGGGGCGGCGGCATGCCGCCGAGCTCGCGCAGGTTTAGCCAGCTGTCGAGGAAGCCGTTGATGAAGCCGTCGACGCGTCCGTCGGCGAGCATGCGGTCGATCTGCTTCTTGAGCTCCGCGTCGCTGGTCAGCTTGCCCGCGGCCGCCGAGGCGGACAGGGCTTCATCGGGCGGCGTCGCCCAGAGGGCGTAGGACAGTCGGGTGGCGAGGTCGTGGGGCTGGAGACGGCGGTCGCCTTCCGCGGTGACCTCGCTCAGGTAAAGGAACGACGGTGAGCAGAGGATCAGCTTCACCGTGTCGAGCGCCGCCTGACGCGGGGTGGCTTTCTCGGCCAAGCGCTTCTCGTGCATCTTACGTATCGTCGCGCGGTCGGCGTCCTGCAGCGGGCGACGGTAGGCCTTGGCCGCGAACGTGAAGAGCTGGTCGAGCGCGCGGTCCGCCTGGAAGCCGTCCTTGCCGAACACCGCGATTTCTTCGGCTCCGCCCATCGGCTCCGCCACCGGGCCTTGGACGACGATCTCGCTGATGCGGATATGCGGGAGCTTGCCCTCGCGAAGGATATGCGAACGGCCGACGCCCGAGGAGCCGACCGGCGTCGAGAACTCCTTCTCGTAGCGCTTGTTGATCGTGATCACCGAGGCGCGCGACTCGTAAGGTCCGTTCGGGAAGATGAAGCGCGGGGTCTGGCCGGCCTCGAGCCAGACGCGGAATTTCAGGCGGGTGGGGGTGTTGTCCGGCACCACGCTGCTGGCGAGCAGCGGCTCGATGGCCTGCGGGTAATGGATGTGTCCCTTGGTGACGTCCCCGGGCACCACGCCGAGGATGAAGGGCTCCGACAGGTCGATGCCGAAGATGGCGGGATCGTAGTGGGTGTCGCGGTGCATCGCCGCCGCTTCGACCTCGATGTCGTAGAGGCCGGAGACCGGTACGCCCTGCTTGAAGTCTTCGATGTGTCCGTAGCCGCCCTGGCGGGTGTCGGTGTTGGGCTGCTCGTAGAGGTTGAGGTAGCGGAAGTTGAAGGCGGCCTTATGCGAACCCGACAGCTCTTCGTATTGCAGGAAGTTCTTGTTGAAGCGCCAGGTCTTCGGTGCCGTGGCGGGCTTGCCGAGGCGGGCCTCGACGAGGCGGTTGGCCGAGAGGAAATACTGGTCGACCAGGAAGCCCGACGTCACGAGCGACTGGCCGATCGTGTCCAGGTGCTGGGCGGTCTTCTCCTTGGGGAAGTCCGCGGTGAGCCCGAGCGTGTCGACGCGTCGTCCGAACAAGGTCTCCAGCGTGTTCTCATATTCACGGTTGG
>RDYO01000136.1 GCA_004293385.1 Verrucomicrobiota bacterium | reverse complement strand
GAGATGCCCATCTTCTTGGCGACGGGCGTGGCGAGGCGGTCGAACCACTGGTTGGTGAAGTCGATCTGCTCCTTGAGGACGGTCATGTTGCCGCGGACGACGTTCGAGGCCTGGTGATGCAGCAGGATGGTGTTCGGGTAGCAGTAGGAGCGTTCGGCCAGCGTGCAGATGACGGCGGTCATCGAAGCGGCGAAGCCTTTCACGACGACGTGCACCGGGGCCTTGGAGGCGGCCATGGCCTTCTGGATCTGGTAGCCGGCGGCGACGGAGCCGCCCGGGGAGTTGTCGACGACGATGAAGATCGGGAACTCCGACGACTGGTTGTTATAGAAGGCGATACGCGTGCAGACGTAATCGGCGAGCTGCTCCGTCACGGCGCCGTTGAAGGAGATGCGGCGGTCGCTGATGTAGAGCACGCCGTCGACGAGCGGATCCTTGAGATACTTCGGCTTGGCCTTGCTGGCGATCTTGCGGGCCTCGTCTTCCTTCTGGAAGCGCTGGATCTCATTGGAGAGGCGGGCGACGGTGTTGGCGGCCTCGAGCTGGAGCTGCTTGGCTTCGGCTTCGAGTTCGCGAATCTTGTTGGAGCGTTCGGCCAGGCGGGCGGTGGAACGGGCGGACTCGAGCGCGGCCTGGCGCTCGAGCTTGGCGCGCTCGTCTTCGAGGGCGGCGGCTTCGGCGGAAGCCTTGGCGAGGCGGAGCGAACGCTCAGCGGTCAGGCGGGCGACCTCAGCCTGCAGCGGGGCGAGTTCTTCGGCGCGCTTGGCTTCGGCGAGGGCGAGCTCGGCGTCGATGCGGGCCTTCTGGGCGCGCATGCTTTCGGCTTCCTTCATCGCGGCCTTCTGCTGCGGGGAGAGTTCGTCGCGGGGGGCAGCGGCGGGAGCCGGAGCCGAGGGAGCGGCCGGGGCCGGCGTGGCCTGCTGGGCGAGGGCGTTCGCGGCCGCGAAGACGGCGAGCGCGAGGACGCGGAGGGAGGTGCGGAGATGCATGGGGTTTTGTGTTTTGAAATTAGCGGAGGACGAATTCGACGGTGGGGTCGTACATCCACCAGATGTCGCAGGGGCCGAGCGGGGGCAGGGCCTGGCGGGCGCGGCCGTCCTGCGTCTTGCCGGCGTTGAAGCCGTCGGGGTTGGGTTCGGCGACGACCGGCGGGACGGCGCTGGCGACGGTGAGGGAGTCTTCAGCCATGCGCTCCACGACGTCGGTCACCCACTTGCGGCGGCCGGCCTCGTCGCCGAGGATCTTCCAGTCGCCGGTGGAGGTGCCCTTGTACATCTGGGCGACGAAGTCGTCGACGTTCGTGCCGATGCGCGCGGCGACCTTCACGAAGATGCGTTCGCACCAGACCTTGCTCCACTTGAGCTGTTCCTTGAGCTGGGTGACGTTGCCGCTGAGGCCGACGGAGGCCTGGTGGTGCAGGACGATGGTGTTCGGGTAGACGAACGAGCGCTTGGCGAGGGTGGTGACGATCGCGGCCATCGAGGCGGCGTAACCCTTCACGACGACGTAGACGGGCGCCTTGGAGGTCTCCATGGCCTGAAGCATCATGTAGCCCGACATCACGGAACCGCCCGGCGAGCGGTCGATGACGATGAAGATCGGGGCTTCGCTATCGAGGGCGTTGTAGAAGGCGATGCGGCCGCAGACGAACTGGGCGAGCTTGTCGTCGACGCGTCCGTTGAACGGGATGCGGCGGTCGGAGATATGCAGCACGCCGTCGATGAGCGGATTCTTCGGGTAGGCGACCTTGGCGCCGCTGGCGATATCGGCGGCCTTCTGCTCAAGGCGCGCGATGGTGGCCACGGACGACACCTTGGCGTATTCGACGGAAACTTCGGCGGCGGCGAGGCGGGCCTGCACTTCGAGTTCGGCGCGGGCGCGATCCTTGTCGGCCGAAGCGACGGCGGCCTGGGCGGCGGCGAGAGCGGCCTCGAGACGGAGCTTCGACTGCTCGGCCTCGATCGGGGCGGCGGCGGCCTCGGCGCGGGCGGCGCGCAGGGCGGCTTCGGCTTCGAGCTTACGGAGCTCGAGGGTCTGGGTCAGCGCGGCGAGCTTGCGCTGCGAAGAGGCCAGTTCGAGACGGGCGCGGATGAGGTCGGTCTCGATCTCGGCCTTGATGACTTCGGGGGTCTTCTTGACCGGGCTGAACTGCGCCATGAGGGGCGCGGCAAGGAAGAGGAAGACGTAAGCCAGGCGCGACATGGGGGTATGGACTGTTTTGACAGATATATGGTTCCCTTGAAGTCCATTTTTAGCAAATCTGCCCGCATGGAAGCCGATGCCCCCATCACCCTGCTCAATCGCCACTCCGGCCGTATGGAGACCGAACAGGTCTACGGCGAGAAGTGGCTGCAGCGCATCTACGGCAACCCGCTCGGCAAGCTGACCCTGCATACCGTCGTCAAACGGGCCCTTTTCTCGAAGCTCTACGGCTGGGCCATGGATCGCCCGAGCAGCGCGCGTCGCGTTGAGCCCTTCGTGAAGGCGTTCGGCCTCGACCCCGCCGAGTTCGCCGATCCGGACCTGAAGTCCTACCGCACCTTCAACGACTTCTTCTACCGCAAGCTCAAGGCCGATGCCCGTCCCGTCGATGCGCGGGCCGAGATGGCCGTGCTGCCCGCGGACGGACGTCACCTCGGCTTCCCGGACGCCTCGCGCGTCAAAGGCATCTTCGCCAAGGGCCAGACCTTCGACATCCCCGCGCTGGTCGCCGACCGCGCGCTCGGCGAACGCTACGCCCGCGGCACCGTCGTGTGCTCACGTCTCTGCCCCGTCGATTACCACCGCTTCCACTTCCCCGTCGCCGGCGTGCCCGGAGAGCCCGTGCTCGCCAAAGGCCAGCTCTACTCCGTCAACCCGATCGCCCTGCGTCGTAG
>RDYO01000021.1 GCA_004293385.1 Verrucomicrobiota bacterium | reverse complement strand
TGCTCCTCGCCGAAGCCGTTCATCACCGTCTGCACGACGAGCAACGAAGCCACGCCGAGGCCCACGCCGAGGATCGACACCGTCGCGAACGCCGGGAAGCGCTTACCGGGAGGAAAGAGCTGGCGGAGGGCGAGATGGAGGAACCAGGGCAAGGGGAAGGACTCAGGCCTGCGCTTCGGGCGCGAGCGTCGGGAACAGGATGACGTCGCGGATGTTGGCCGCGCCGGTCAGCAGGATCACCAGGCGGTCGATGCCGATGCCGAGGCCGCCCGCGGGGGGCATGCCGTGCTCGAGCGCGAGAAGGAAGTCCTCGTCGATCTTCTGGGTCTCGGCGCCGGCCTGGATCTCCAGCATCTTGCGCTGCACGCCGGGGTCGTTCTGCTCGGAATAGGCCGGAGCGATCTCCTGGCCGTTGATGCAGAGCTCGAAGACGTCGATGGTCGAGTCGTCGCCGACGGTGACCTTGGCGAGCGGGCAGAGTTCTTTCGGGATGTGCGTGACGAAGGTCGGCTGGATGAGGCCCGGCTCGATGAGCTTGCCGAAGACCTCGTTGGTGACCTCGAAATCTTCCCAGTCGGCGCGCGGCTCGTGGAGGCCGAGGGCCTTGCACGCGGCGATCTTCTCTTCCTTCGTGCGCGAGAACCACTGCGGGTCGCCCGTGCGCTCGAGGATGAGGTCCTTGTACTTCGCTTCACGCCATTCGCCGCCGAGTTCGATGGCCACGCCGTCCGGGCGGACGACGCTGGTCGTGCCGAGGACTTCGGCGCAGACCTTCTGGATCATCGAGCGGACGAGCTCCATCATGCCGCGGTAGTCGGTGTAAGCCTGGTAGGCCTCGAGCATCGTGAATTCCGGGCTGTGCTTCACGGACACGCCTTCGTTGCGGAAGACGCGGCCGATCTCGAAGACGCGGTCCATGCCGCCGACGAGGCAGCGCTTGAGGTGCAGCTCGAGGGCGATGCGGAGGTAGAAGTCGCAGTCGAGGGCGTTGGAGTGCGTCTCGAACGGACGGGCCGCGGCGCCGCCGGCGATGGCGTGCAGGGCCGGGGTCTCGACTTCGGTGAACTGGCGGCTCCAGAGGAAGCGGCGGATCGACTCGACCACGCGGCTGCGGATGAAGAGGCGGCGGCGGGACTCCTCGTTGACGACGAGGTCGAGGTAGCGCTGGCGGTAGATCTTCTCGGCGTCGGTCAGGCCGGCCCACTTCTCAGGCAGCGGACGGAGGGACTTCGAGACCAGTTTGTATTCCGAGACGCGCACGGTGACCTCGCCGGTCTTGGTGCGGAAGAGCTTGCCGCGGACGCCGACGAAGTCGCCGGAGTCCACCATCTTCTTGAAATGGGTGTCGTAGGCGTCGCCCAGGGCGTCGCGGGTGAAGTAGGTCTGGATGATGCCGCCGCGGTCGAGCAGCTTGACGAAGCTCGCCTTGCCCATGACGCGCAGGGCGACGATGCGGCCGGCGACGGAGACCTCGGGACCTTCCTCGACGCCTTCGGGCAGGAGGGCCGGGCATTCGTTCGAGACATGGGTCTGGTCCCACTCGGCGCGGAACGGGTCTTCGCCCGCGGCGCGGAGGAGGGCGAGCTTCTCTTTCCGGACCGCGTGGAGGTCGTGGGAGATGGCGTTGAGGTCGGGCTTTTCGCTCATGTGGGCTACCCGCAAGGGGTGTCTCCGGTAAGGCAGGGAGGCAAGGGCGAAAGGTTCGGCTTTCCGTGTTGCGGAGGGGGCTTTCCGGAGAATAACCGAGACCCATGAAGGCCTACCTCGACCTGCTTCGCCACGTCCGGCAGCACGGAGAAATCCGGGGCGACCGCACCGGCACGGGCACGATCGGCATCTTCGGGGCGCAGCTGCGCTTCGACCTCGCCGAAGGCTTCCCGCTGGTGACGACCAAGAAGGTCCACCTCAAGTCGATCACGCACGAGCTGCTCTGGTTCCTGTCCGGCAGCACCCAGAACGCCTGGCTCACCGAGCGCGGCGTCAGCATCTGGAACGAGTGGGCCACCGAAGAACAGTGCGCCAAGTTCGGCCGCTCCGCCGGCGACCTCGGCCCCGTCTACGGCCATCAATGGCGCAATTTCGGGGCGACGAAGAAGCCTGACGGCACCTTCGCGAACGACGGCGTCGACCAGGTCCGCCGCGTGGTCGAAGAGATCAAGCGCAACCCTTCGAGCCGCCGCCTGATCGTCTCCGGCTGGAATCCCGAGGAAGCCGACCAGGTCGCCCTGCCCCCCTGCCACACGCTCTTCCAGTTCTACGTCTCGACCGACGGGCGCCTCAGTTGCCAGCTGTATCAGCGCAGCGCGGACCTCTTCCTCGGCGTGCCGTTCAACATCGCCAGCTACGCGATGCTCACGCACATGATCGCGCAGGTCACGGGCCTGAAACCGGGGCATTTCGTGCATACCTTCGGCGACGCGCACATCTATTCCAACCATGTGGAGCAGGTCGATCTGCAGCTCTCGCGCGAGACGCGTCCCCTGCCCCGCCTGGTGCTGAACCCCGACGTGAAGGACCTCTTCGCGTTCAAGTTCGAAGACATCTCCGTCGAAGGTTACGACCCGCATCCGGCGATCAAGGCGCCCGTCGCCATCTGACGCCGTGGACCTCGGTCGTCCGCTCATCGCCATCGCGGCCGTCGCGCGCAACCGCGGCATCGGCCTGCACAACAAGCTCCCGTGGCGCATCCCAGAGGACTTCGCGTTCTTCAAGGCGACCACGATGGGACAGGTCCTGCTCATGGGACGTAAGACCTACGAATCCATCGGCCGTCCGTTGCCCGGCCGCACCACCGTCGTGCTCAGCCGTTCCGGTTTCAGCGCGCCCGGCGTGATCGTCGCCAAGGACTGGCGGGAGGCCGCCTTGGTCGAGCCGTCCAAGACCCTTTTCCTCGCCGGCGGGGCCGCCCTTTACGCGGAGGCCCTCCCCTGGTGCGCCGAGCTGATCCTGACCCACGTGGCCATGGAGCCCGAGGCGGACGCCTTTTTCCCGGACTGGACGGGTAAGTTCGACGCTGGGGAGGTCATCGCCCAGCACCCCACCTGCGAGATGCGCCGACACCGGCCCCTCTGAGGTATTGACTGATTTCGGTCATAATTAGGGGGTCAAGGGCGGTCGGGGGCTTATGCCCCCCATAAACTGGCAAAAAAGGGCTTTTAGGGGTGTTTTCTCCTTTCCAACGCCTACCCCCGCCCTACCGTCCGACCCATGCCGGACGGCCTGTTTATTTTCTTCGCTGCCCTGACCCTCGGGGCGGCTCTTCTCTTGGTCCTCAGCCGCAACGCGGTGACCTCCGCCATGGGGATGATCCTGGCCCTGGTCGGGGTGGCCGCGGACTTCTTCCTCCTCGACGCCTACTTCCTCGGCGTCCTGCAGGTCCTCGTCTACGCCGGCGCCGTCATGGTGCTGTTCCTCTTCATCATCATGCTCCTCGATACCGAGGATCCGCAGGGCGCGTATCCTTGGAAGACCGCCGCGCTTGGTCTGGCCGTCTTCTTCCTCCTCGCCGCCGCCGTCCTCTGGCTCTTCCAGTGGTCGGGCGCCGTCTCGACCGTCAAGGCCGGCGCCACGCCGGCGGAGCTGTCGACGAACCCCGCTGAGTTCGTCACCGCCGCCAAGGCGTTCGGCCGACTCCTCTACTCCAAGTACCTCCTCCCGCTGGAAATCGCCGGCTTCCTGCTCCTCGTCGCCCTCGTCGGCGTCGTGTCCCTGAGCAAGGACAACCCTGAGAACCAAGCCTGAGAACGCCGCCATGGAAAACACCGCCCTCGCGCATCACCTCCTCCTGGCCGGACTCCTGTTCGTGCTCGGCCTCACCGGCGTCCTCGTGCGCCGCAACCTGCTCGTCGTGTACATGTGCCTCGAGCTCATGCTCGCCGCCGCCACGCTGGCGCTCGTCGCCTTCTCGCGCTTCAACCGCACCATGGACGGCGCGGTCCTCGTCTTCTTCGTCATCACCGTCGCGGCCGCCGAGGTCGCCGTCGGCCTCGCGCTGATCGTGGCCCTGTTCCGCAAGCGCGGCACCGTGCAGTCCGACGCGCTCACCACCCTCCGCGACTAAGCCTTTTCCGATGTCCCCCGACTTTTCGTCCCTGGTCCACTGGATCCTGTTCCTGCCGCTGGGCGCCGCCGCGTTCTCCGCGCTGTTCCTGCGCCGCGCGGGCGGTTTCGCCGCCTGGTTCTCCACCGCCGCCGCCTTCGGCATCGCCGGCCTCTCGCTGTACCTCCTCGCCCAGGGCGCCGACGTCCGCTGGCACGTCGAGCTCGCCAAGTTCGGCGGCGTGAGCCTCGGCTTCGGCTACCTCCTCGACGCCAACGCGCGCCTGATGCTCTTCGTGGTCTCGTTCGTCGCCGCGTGGATCCACCTCTTCTCCGTCGGGTACATGCAGGAAGACGCCGCCCGCGGCCGTTTCTTCGGCGGTCTCTCGATCTTCATGTTCTCCATCCTGGGCATCGTCGTCGCCGACAACCTGCTCATGACGTTCATCTTCTGGGAACTCGTGGGCTTCAGCTCGTACATGCTGATCGCGCACTACTTCGACAAGGACTTCGCCGCCGCCGCCTCGAAGAAGGCGTTCATCGTCAACCGCGTCGGCGACCTCGGCTTCATCCTCGGCATCGCCATGTGCCTCTCGCTCTACGGCACGCTGGACTTCGCCGCGCTCAAGGACCACGCCGCCGCCGCCAAGACCATTCCCGCCGCCGTCGGCGCGCTGCTCATGTGCGGCTTCCTCGGCAAGTCCGCCCAGTTCCCGCTCCACGTCTGGCTCACCGACGCCATGGCCGGCCCGACGCCGGTCTCCGCGCTCATCCACGCCGCGACGATGGTCGCCGCCGGCGTCTACTTCATGGCCCGCGTGAGCTTCCTGCTCGCCCCCGAGGTCCTGCAGTTCATCGCGATCTCCGGCGCCGGCATGGCCGCGCTCGCCGGCCTCTGCGCCCTCGCCCAGACGGACATCAAGAAGTCCCTCGCCTACTCGACCCTCGCGCACCTCGGCATCATGGGCTGCGCGCTCGGCCTCGGCCATCCGGAGCTCGCGCTCATGCACATGGCCATGCACGCGTTCTTCAAGGCCACGCTGTTCCTCGGCGCCGGCTCCGTCATCCACGGCTGCCACCACGAGCAGGACATGCTCAAGATGGGCGGCCTGCTGAAGAAGATGCCGCTCACCGCCGCGACCTTCATCGCCGCGACGCTCTCGAACTGCGCCGTGCCCTTCCTCGCCGGCTGGTACTCCAAGGACGCCATCATCGAGGCCGCCTGGCATGACGGCCACCTCGCGATCTTCGCGTTCCTGTCCCTCGCCGCGCTCGCGACCTGCCTCTACAGCGGCCGCATGATCCGCCTCGTCTTCCTCGGCGAAGCCAACTCCGAAGAAGCCTCCCACGCGCACGAGTCGCCGTGGACGATGACCCTGCCCCTCGTGGTGCTCGGCCTCGTCTACTCCGTCGCCGGCGGCTTCCTCGCCTCGACCCTCCTGCCCGCCGGTTCGCTCCAGCCGATCAAGGGCGCCCTCGACGCGATCGCCTTCCACCTCACCGCCCCCTCGACGATCGTCGGCCTCCTCTCGCTCGTCCTCGGCTTCCTCGGCGCGCTGAAGTTCTACGGCTCCGTCCGCGGCGCCGACGCCCTCCAGGTCGTCTCGCCTCGCACCTACCATCTCCTCGAACACCGCTGGATGGACGGCGTGTACCGCTGGTACGTCGACGCCGTGCAGCGTCGCGTCGCCGAGTTCATCGCCTTCCTCGACCTCCTGCTGATCAACGGCGTCGCCGTGCGCTGGATCGGCGGCGGCGTCCCCGCGGTGCTGGGCTACCTCACCGGCCGTTCCTTCCACCGCGGCCAGACGCGCGCCTACGCGCTCTGGATCGTGATCGGTTCCCTCTTCCTGGCCTGGTTCCTCATCGCCCGCTGATTTCATGGACACTTTCCCTGCCTCGCTCCTCGCGCTCGCCGTCACGGCCCCGATCCTCGTCGGCCTGATCCTGCTCGCCGGCCGCGACCTCCCCCGCAGCTTCACCTCGGGCTTCGCCTTCGGTGGCTTCGCCATCCCGGCCGTGCTCGGCCCTTGGCTGCTCGTCCTCTGGACCGACCCGGCCACCGCGCCGCAGCAGTTCCAGTCCGTCGGTTTCTGGGGCTTCGGCTTCGCGCTCAACGGCCTCGGCGCGCCGCTCCTCGCGATGACCTCGCTCGTCGGCTTCGCCGCGGGCGTGAAGGCCCTCAATCAGGAAGTCGAAGGACGTAACACGTACCTCGGCCTGATCCTGTTCATGCTCGGCGGCACGCTCGGCGTGTTCGGCACCAACCACCTCGTCGGCTTCTACTTCTTCCACGAGTTCGCGCTCATCCCGACGTTCATCCTCACGCTCTTCTGGGGCGGCGAAGGCCGTCGTCCGGCCGCCATGCAGATGGCGATCTTCCTCACCGCCGGCGCCATGGCTTCCCTCGCGGGCATCCTCATCGCCGTCGACGCCGCCGGCGTCGAGTACGGCGCGGCCACGTTCGAGAACGTCGCCCTCGGCCTGCAGAACGCGAAGCACATCCCGGCCGCCGTCGGCGCCCTGGTGCTCTTCGGCCTCGGCACGCTCGCCTCGCTCTTCCCGTTCCATTCCTGGGCCGCCCCCGGCTACTCCGCCGCGCCGACCCCGGTCTCGATGCTCCACGCCGGCGCCCTCAAGAAGTTCGGCCTCTACGGCATCATCCTCCTCGGCCTGAGCAGCCTCGACATCGCCGGCGGCTCGCTCGGCACCTGGTTCCTCTGGTTCGCCGTGGCGAACGTCCTGCTCGTCGGCCTCATCTGCCTCGCGCAGCGCGACCTCAAGCAGCTCCTCTCCTGGAGCTCCGTCGCGCACATGGGTCCGATCTTCCTCGGCATCTGGGTCTGCGGCGTGACCGGCCAGGCCGACGGCCTCGACGCCGCCGCCTTCCTGATGGTCGCCCACGGCCTCTCCTGCGCCGCGCTCTTCCTCCTCGCCAACGCCGTGCGCGCCCGCGCCGGCACCTACCGTCTCGACGAACTGGGCGGCCTCGCCGCGCGGACGCCGGTCCTGGCCGCGTTCTTCGTCGCCGCGACCATGGCCTCCATCGGCCTGCCCGGCTTCGGCAACTTCTGGGGTGAAGTCGGCGTCTTCCTCGCCCTGCGCGCCCAGCCTCTGTGGCTGCAGGCCATCGTCGCCTCCACCGTCGTGATCTCGGCCGTGTACGCCCTCCGCGCCGTCGCCGCCACGTTCTTCGGTCCCGCCTCCGAAGCGCTCGAGAAGCGCTGGGCCGTCGCTCCCTTCGGCGACCTCGGCTGGGCCGAGCGCGCCGCCGCCGGCGTCCTCCTCGCCGCCTCGCTGACGATCGGCTTCGTGCCTTCGCTCGTGACGAAGTCCGTCAATCCCGTCGCCGCCGGCGTCACGACCTACTCGCAGCATAACACCAAGGCTCCGGCCAAGGCCGCCAAGCCCGCCGCCGCCGCTCCTGCCCAACGCTAAGCTTTTCGTCCGATGATTTCCTTCCTCGCCGCCGTCGATCCGGCCTTCAAGGCCCTGGCCCCCCGCTCAGCCGACTGGCTCTCCATCCTGCCCGAGATCGCCGTCGCCGGCCTCTCCCTGCTCTGCCTCCTGCAGGCGATGCTGCTGCCGAAGTCCCTGCGCGCGCTCATCCCCGTCACCGCCCGCACCGGCCTGATCCTCGTGGCCCTGATGAGCCTCGTCGCCGGTCCGTGGACCCAGGCGGCCGACGTCGAGTCGTTCGCCGGCCTGCTCCGTCAGAACCTCCCGACCGACGGCGTACGCGCCGTCTTCCTGCTCTCGGCCTTGCTGACGAGCTTCCTCGCCGAACGCTTCCTGCGCGAACGCGACGCCGCCGTGGCCGACTACCACCACGTGCTGCTGGTCGTGACCGCCGCGTTCATGCTGCTCGTCCAGTCGAACCACTTCGTCACGTTCTTCCTCGCGCTCGAGACGGCCGCCGTCGGCCTCTATGTCCTCGTGGGCTACCTGCGCCGCAGCGCCGCCTCCCTCGAAGCCGGCGTGAAGTACCTCGTCGCGGGCGGTCTCAGCTCCGCCCTGCTGCTGATGGGCATCGTCCTCGTCTACGGCGCGCTCGGCGCGGTCCCCGGCGTCACGGACTCGCTCAACTTCACCCAGATCGGCAAGGTCCTCGCCGCCCAGTCCGCCGCGGGCGCGGTCTCGCCGCTCACCCTCGCGGGCGTGGCCCTCATCCTCGGCGGCGTCGCCTTCAAACTCGGCGCCTTCCCCTTCCACGCCTGGATCCCGGACGTCTACCAGGGCGCCCCGACCCCGACGACCGCGTTCCTCGGCACGGCCTCCAAGGCCGCCGGCGCGTTCACGCTCCTGATCCTCGCCACCGGTCCGTTCGCCCCGCTCGCCGTCAAGGTCGCCCCGCTGCTCGCGGTCGGCGCCGTGCTCACCCTGCTCGTCGGTAACCTCGGCGCGCTGGCCACGACGGACGTGAAGCGCACGCTCGCGCTCTCCGGCGTCTCGCACGCCGGCTTCATCCTCGCCGCGGTCACCGCCGCCCTCGTCCTCCCGGGCGTCGACGCCTTCGGCTACGACGTCGAGCAGGTCGTCGTCCTCTACCTCCTCGCCTACGTCGTCGGCACCTTCCTCACCGCCCAGGCGCTCGTCGCCCTGCCGGCCCTCGAAGATCACCGCCGTCCGCAGCTCGCCCTCCGCGGCCTGCTGCGTCGCTCCCCGCTGCTCGGCGGCGCCCTCGGCTTCGGCATCGGCTCGCTCGCGGGCATCCCGCCCTCCGTCGGCTTCATCGCGAAGCTGCTGGTCCTCGCCCTGCTCGTGGCCGCCAAGCTCTGGTGGGTCCTCGGCGCCGCCCTCATCGGCGTCGCGATCAGCATCCATTACTACTTCTCCATCCTGCGCGAGGCGGTCGTCCGCCCGACGGAGGACGACGAAGAACTGGCCCCGCTCGAACTGCCCCTCGGCACGCGCGTCCTCGTGTTCGTGCTCGCCGCGGCTTCGCTGCTCGGCGGCCTGTTCATGCTCGCCGGCCGCTAACGCCCCTTCCCGCGTCCGCGCGGGTGGTGGCGGCGGTGCGCGGCGGACAACGCCGTCCGGTCGACCGACGTATAGATCTGCGTCGTGGCGATGTCGGCATGGCCGAGCATCTCCTGGATCGAACGCAGGTCGGCTCCGCCTTCCAAGAGGTGCGTCGCGAAGGCGTGACGCAACAAGTGCGGTTTGACCGGGACGGAGACGCCGGCGCGCTGCGCCGCCTGCTTCACGCCCAGCCAGAAGGTCTTGCGGGAGATCGCGACGCCGCGGGCGCTGAGGAAGAGCGCGCTGCCCGTCTTGGGCCGCACGAGCTTAGGTCGGCCGGCCTTGAGATAGGCCTGCAGGGCGAGGAGCGCCGTCTCCCCGACGGGCACGACGCGGTCCTTGGAACCCTTGCCGGTCACGCGCACGAGGGCCGACTCCGCGTCGACGGCCTGGATCTCGAGCAAGCAGAGCTCGGAGATGCGCAGGCCGGAGCCGTACATCAGTTCCAACATCGCGCGGTCGCGCAGGCCCTGCGGCGTGGCCGTGTCGGGCGCCGAGACCACCTTGGCGGCTTCCTCCGCACTGATCATGCCGGGCAGTTTGCGGCGGAGCTTCGGCCCGCGGGCGAGTTCGGTGAAGTCGTCGCGACGGAGCCCGCTGCGGACGAGATGGGCGGAGAAGGAGCGGACCGCCGAGAGGCGGCGGGCGAGCGAGGCGGCGGCGTGGCCCTTGCGGTCGAGGGCGCGTGTCCAGGAATCGACGTCGGCCAGCGAGACCTCCGTCCAGTTCGTCCGGCCGGCCCGGCCGCAGTGGGCGGCGAAGCGCACGAGATCGGACTCATAGGCCTCGGTCGTGAGCTTCGCCGCGCCGCGTTCCAACGCGAGGTGCGCCAGGAAGGCGTCCACCGGCTCCCGGAGGTCGGGCGGCACCGTCTCACGGCGGACTCGGGGCGGCTTCGGCATGCGTCATCAGTATTGCCCCGCCCGTCGGGGAGTCCATAAGGATTGAGCATGTCCAGCCAGCGTGAGCGCGCCATGAAGCCGACCGACCTCCGGGGGATCCTCCGGTATGTCCCGATGTTCCGCGACCACGTGTTCGTCATCGCGGTCGACGGCTCGATCGTGTCCCACGAGAACTTCGCGAACATCGTCACCGACATCGCGGTCCTGCGCAGCCTCTCCATCAAGGTCGTGCTCGTCCACGGCATCGGCCAGCAGCTCGTCGGCCTCGCGGGCGAACACAACATCGCGCTCTCCGACATCCAGGGCGAAGGCCCCACCGACGTCTCGACCATGTCGCTCGCGCGCGAGGCCTCGGCGCTCGTCTCGCAGTCCGTCCTCGAGAACCTCTCCCAGGCCGGCCTGCGCTGCGCCATCACCAACGCCGTCCGCTCGACCAAGATCGGCCGCCTCAAGGGCGTGGACCACCTCTACACCGGCAAGGTCGAGAAGGTCGACGCCGCGATCCTGAAGTCCATGCTCTCGCAGGACATCCTCCCGCTCGTCACGCCGATCGTGTGCGACCGCGAAGGCCAGTCCCTCCGCGTCAACAGCGACCACCTCGCCATGGAGCTCGCGGTCGCCCTCGGCGCCTCGAAGCTGATCTACCTCACGCCCTTCAGCGGCCTGCAGGTGGACGGCGTCGTACAGCTCAACCTGCCGGAGGACGACCTCAAGCGCCTGCTCGCGGACAAGCATGCGAAGCTCGACCCACGCATCCGCAGCAAGGCCGTGCAGGCCGCCAAGGCCCTCGATAACGACGTCCCGCGCGCCCACATCCTCGACGGCCGCGTCTTCGGCTGCCTCCTCACCGAGATCTTCGACAAGGTCGGCCTCGGCACGATGGTGCACGCCAACGACTACGACCGCATCCGCCAGGCGAAGAAGAAGGACGCCCAGGCCCTCTACAACCTCGCCAAGCACGGCGCGAAGACCGACGCCCTCGTGGCGCGCACGCGCCAGCAGATCGAGCAGTCCTTCGCCGACTTCTACGTCTACGAGATCGACGACAGCATCATCGGCTGCGCCGCCCTCCGCCCCTACCCGGGCGGCAAGGTGATGGAACTCGGCGCGGTCTACGTGCAACCGTTCTACCACGGTCGCGGCGTCGGCAGCAAGCTGGTCGAATTCGCCAAGCGTCAGGCCAAGAAGCTCGGCGCCAAGAAACTCATCGCGCTCACCACGCAGACGCAGGGTTTCTTCCAGTCGGCCTGCGGCTTCGTGCCGGGCGCGCTGACGGACCTGCCGGCCGAACGCCGCAAGTCCCTCAAGGCGAGCGGCCGCAATTCGCAGGTGCTTTCGTTCACGCTCAGCCGCCTGAACGACTCCGTCCGCTGAGCCTTACTTCGTCGCGAAGAAGCCGCGCTGCTTCTCGCTGATCGGCAGGCCGAGCTTTTCCATCAGGAGCAGGAAGTCCTCCCAGACCGTCCGCTTGGCGGAAGCGCTGGGCGAGTGCAGGAGATAGTTCGGATGGAACGTCGCCAGCAGCGGCACGCCGCCGAGGTCGAACCACTGGCCGCGCGCCTGCGTGATGGTCGGCGTGCGGCCATGCAGGGCCTCGAAGGCCTGGGCGCCGAGCGCGACCACGACGCGCGGGGAGATCACGTCGATCTGCGCGCGGAGGTAAGGCAGGTTGAAGGCGAGCTCGCGCGCGGTCGGTGGACGCTTGCCGTACTGGGTCGGGGGCTCCGGGCGCCAGACCATGACGGGCGCGAAATAACAGTCGGCTTGATTGATCGCCGCGGCGGAGAGGATCTTCTGGAGCAGCTCACCGGACTCGCCTGCGAAGGCCTGGCCGGCCTCCATCTCCACGATGGTGGGCGCTTCGCCGACGAATACGACCTTGGCGTCGAGCGAGCCGTGGCCGAGGAGCGCGCGCTGCGGAGCGACCAGATGCTTCTGCGTCTCGCCGCACGCGTCGATGAGCTGACGCAGGGCCTGCATGCGTTCGGCCTTCGGGCCGGCGGCGAGGGTGAAGATCGGCGCGTCGGGGATCGGCGCGGTAGGTACGGCGACGGCCGGTCTGGGCGCGGCGGCCACCGGGGTCACCGGTCGGGCAGGCGCAGGCGTAGGGGTCACGGCCGGACGAATGGCGACGGGGGCAGCCGAAGGCTTGGCGGGCGCAGGGGCGGCTTGGGCAGCCGGTGCGGCCGGCGCACCGGCGAGGGCCTTCAAGGCGGTCAGGGAGTCGGCCGTGATGCTGACGCGGCGGACCCCGGCGGCCTTCTGGCGCTTAAGCTCCTCGAGGAGGATGTCCAAAGCCTCTGCGGGGTCGTCGATCACGGGAGGGACAGGGATTGGAGGGCGCGGGCGAGGGTCAAATCTTTCTCGGTGATCTGATTACCCGCGTCGTGGGTGCAGAGGCGAAGGGTCACCTGATTCCAGACATTATGGATTTCCGGGTGGTGGCCCTGCTGTTCGGCGATAACCCCCGCCTGATTGATGAAGGCCAAGGCGGCCTTGAAATCCTTAAACCTATAGGCCTTCAACAACTTAGAACCTTCCATCTCCCAGCCAGCCAAGCCGGCCAGAGCCGCTTGGATCTGTTCAGGAGTGAGGGCGGCGCTCATGAAAAGACCCTCTTTCAGGCCGCCAAGGGAGTCAACGCAGGTCTAAGTAAAGACCCCCATTGTGAATAAACTTGCCGAAGCCGGGCTTAAGCTCCTTATTAGCGGTCAGGTTTGTCTCGGAAAATAACCAAAGTAAGAGACAAGCCCCGCAATAATCCGGTGAGTTGACGGTCGTTAAGACGGCAAATCGAAATCCGAAGGTCGGAAACGGGCAATGCGGTGTAGGTAAACCAAGCAAAACAAAAGATAATATGGAAAACAAACTGTTCGTGGGCAACTTGCCCTGGGCCGCAACCGAATCCGACATCCGCGCTCACTTCTCCCAGGCTGGCGAAGTGACCTCCGTGGAAGTCATGATGGACAAGTTCACGGGTCGTCCTCGTGGCTTCGCCTTCGTGACCATGGCCAGCGCTCAGGCTGCCCAGGATGCGATCGCTAAGACCGAAAACATCGACTTCATGGGTCGCCCCCTGAAGGTCAACGTCGCTCGTCCTCGCGAAGAGCGCCCGTCCTTCGGCGGTGACCGTCCCCGCTCCGGCGGCTTCGGTGGTGGCGAACGTCGCGGCGGCTTCGGCGGCGGCGACCGTGGCGGCTTCGGCGGCGGCGGCTCTCGCGGCGGCTTCGGCGGCGGCTCTCGTGGCGGCTTCGGCGGCGGCGAACGTCGCTCCGGCGGCTTCGGCGGCGGCGATCGCGGCGGCTACTAATCCTCGGATTAAAACCTCCTACCAAGGGCGCCTTTCGGCGCCCTTTTTTGTGCCCGGATGAAACGGGCCAATCCGCTTGTCCCGAACGGCCGCCGAAGGTTTAATCCGCAACAGATGCCCCGCCCTGCCGCTCTGCTGTTGCTCGCCGTGATCTCGGTCGGCGGACTCCTGGCGTGGCGTTGGCTGCGCCCCGGGGACCTCCGTCTTTCCGTCGATCCGCGCAGCCGCGAGGTCGCGGTCATCTACCCGCAGGAAGCGGTCGACCGACGTTGCGCGGATGGCGTCCTGCGCGCGCTCACGGAGCTGACCGAACCGACTCGGCGCGAAGCCTTACGCACGCGTGTCACCGAACTACGGACCGCGAAGCCGGAGCGCATCGAAGTGGGTTTCATTCCTGCGGGACCGGCCGAAGCGCGCCTGCCCTTGAGCCAACCGCCCGAAAGCGGAAAAACGCTGCCAGGCTTGGCCCGTGCGCAGCTCGCCGCCCTGCCCCACGGCTACCTCGTCGTGCATAGCACCGAAGTCGGCGCATTGCTAGAGACCGCCGGCCGGCGACGCTGGCTCGGGCGCGCGCTCGTCGAGGCTGGACGGACGGCCGAGAGCGCCACGATCGCCGTGGGTGAAAGCGATGACGGCTCCTTTCTCGTCGCGACCGTCGCCTTCGCCTATCGGACCGGAGACGAAGCCGAGGCCGCGCTCAAGCAGCTGACCGAACGACAGGGCGATTTCGAAGCGCTCGGCTTCGCCGCCCGACCGGGCGCGGATCGCCTGACGCGTCAGACCAAGCTGCTCGTGGTCCGCTTCGACATCGAGACGGACCTCGTCGTGCAGGCCCTAGGCCGGCGTTGAGGCTCAGGCCTTCTCGAGCGTACCGTCGGCCTTGAGGCGGCGGTAGTAGCAACCCGAGCGCGCCTTGCCGTTCTCCTTCGTGTGGCACGCGCCTTGGCCCGCGGGGCGGACCTTGTAGAGGATCGAGTTCTGCTCGCAGTTCACGCGCACCTCGAGGAGCTCGAGGAAGTCGCCCGAGGTCAGGCCCTTGATCCAAAGTTCGTTGCGCGACGTGCTCCAG
>RDYO01000135.1 GCA_004293385.1 Verrucomicrobiota bacterium | reverse complement strand
GGCCTCCGTCATCGGGCCATCCACATCTTCTGGCTACGAAGCGACGGCCAGCTCTGCTTGCAGCGGCGTTCCTATGCCAAGGACAACTGTCCCGGGCTGCTCAGCACCTCCTGCGCGGGGCATGTCGACTCGGGCGAAGATTACCTGACCGCCGCCGTCCGCGAACTTCGCGAGGAACTCGGCGTGTCCGTCGAGCCTTCGGCCCTGCTGGAGATTGATTACGCCCCCTGCCATCCGGAGCTCGGCCATGAGTTCGTCCGCAGTTATCTACTGCGGGGCGATCACGCGGTCACGGTCGCCGCGTTCGAGGTGGACTCGGTGCTGTGGAGGACTCCCGCCGAGACGGCGGCCTGGGCCGCTGCCGAGCCGGAGATGTTCTCGACCCCGCTCTGTCATCTCTTGGGCCGGGCGGCGGTATCTCAGGCTCTCGGCCTGCCGGCGTAATGGGTTGAAATATCGCCCGGGGGGTGAGAGAGAAGGGCGTGCCTGCGAACCGCCCAGAGATCCCCGATGCCCCTTTCGTGGTGCCTTGGTATCATTGGCTCTGGGTGGCGCCGTTGGCGTTGACGCTTCGCCTCTGGCTTTCGACCCTGCGTTTCCGGAGCGATCTGGACCGCTTCGACGACGCCGACGGACCTTCGGTGCTCCTCCTCTGGCACGATAAGCTCTTCATCGCCCCTCTGATCGGCCAACGGCTGTTCGGACGTCGGATCTCGGCGCTCATCAGCACGAGCAAGGACGGAGCCTGGCTGGTCGCTTTCTTCAGGCTGATGGGCATCACGGCCGTACGTGGTTCGTCCAATCGTCGCGGCGCCGCCGCCTTGATCGCCTTGACGCGCGCCATGCGGGCGGGACACCATGCCGGCATCACCCCCGACGGTCCGAAAGGGCCGGCGCTTGTCTTCAAGCCCGGGGCCATCGCGCTCTCCCGTCTGACCGGACGTCCGTTCCTGTTGCTTGGGATCCGCTATGCCTCCTGCTTCCGCTTCGGAAGCTGGGATCGTTTCGCGATGCCGCTGCCTTTCTCCCGCGTCGATCTCACCGTCGTGCGCGAGGCGATGCCCGCCGAGGGCGAAGGCGACGAAGCCGTGGCGGCGCGCCTGCAGGAAAGTCTGCGGGCGATTTCGGCTGACCCGGCCTGAGGCTCAGGCCTTGCCGAGCAGCTTCTCCGCGTACTTAGCGAGGAGATCCGACTCGAGGTTCACCCGGTCGCCGGTCTTCCGGCGGGACAGGTTCGTGACTTCAAGGGTGTGGGGAATGAGCCAGATGCGGAAGCCGCCCGGAATCAGGTCGGCTACCGTCAGTGACATGCCGTCGACGGCCACGCAGCCCTTGCGGACCAAGTGACGCAGCACGGTTTCAGGGGCGGAGATGTCGAGACGCCAATCGGCGCCTTCCTGGCCGAGGAAAGCGATCGTGCCGACGCAGTCGACGTGGCCGGTGACGAAGTGTCCGCCCATGCGGTCGGTCGGCAGGAGGCTCGGTTCGATGTTCACGACGCCGCCGGCGTTCAGCTCGCCCAGGTTGGTAAGGCGTAAGGTCTCGGCCAGGAGGTCGAAGCTCGCGGTGTCGCCACGCGGGTCGACGACCGTGAGGCAGCAGCCGTTCGTGGCGATGCTGTCGCCGGCTCGGGCGGAGGCCAGGATGGGGTGGGAGAGGGTGAGGCGGGCGCCGTCGGCTTCCCGAGGGGAAAGCGAGACGACTTTGGCGGCGCCTTGGACGAGCCCGGTGAACATCTGGCAATAAAAAGGGGCCTTGGCAGGCCCCTCAGGTCTTAGTTCTGTTTGCCGTCTTGCGCCCGCTTGGCGCGTTCTTCGGCTTCGATCTTGGCGCGGATCGCGGCGCGTTCTTCTTCCTCGATCTGCTTCTGGCGATACTTGCGACGCTCGTCCTCTTCGGTGGCGTTGCGGATCTCGGTCTCGACTTCTTCGGAAGCCTTCTTGAATTCGCGCTTGGCCTTACCGAGGCCACGGGCGAGCTCCGGAATCTTGGAGCCACCGAAAAGGAGCAGGGCTACGGCGAGGATGGCCCAGAAAACGGGGCCGTCGAGCATGGCGAGGTGGAGAGACATAGGATTGCGGTTGCTGGGATTGGCTGAGTAGTAAACATTTCCCGAAGTTAAGGCTATGTCAACCCATGTCTCCCATCGTGATGTCTGGTATGTCGGACACGTCCAAGGGGTCGGTTTTAGGGCCCAAGTCCTTGGTCTGGCCCGTGGATATGACGTGACCGGGTATGTCCAGAACCTCGCCGACGGCCGGGTCTACCTGCACGCCGAAGGCACCGAAGCGGAGGTCGAGGCCTTCACCGACCAGATCGCCAAGTCCCTCGACGGGCACATCCGCGGGGAGGAGATCAAGACCTTCGCCGGCTTGCGCACCTGCACCGACTTTTCCATCCGCCGATGAGTTCCGCCATCTCGGTCCGCCATCTGACGAAAGATTTCCGGGTTGGCCTGCGCGGCCTGAAGCTGCGCGCCGTCGACGATGTCTCGCTGGAGATTCCTCGCGGCCAGGTCTACGGACTGCTCGGCCCGAACGGTTGCGGTAAGAGCACCACCTTGAAGATCGTGCTGGGGCTGGTCTCCGCGACCGCGGGTGAAGTCAGCATCCTCGGCTGTCCCTCGGCCACGCCGGAAGCCCGTCGCCGCACCGGCTTCCTGCCCGAGGCGCCTTACTTCCATAAGTTCCTGACCGGCCGGGAGCTCGTCCGCTACTGCGCTCAGCTCAGCGGCGTACCTTCCGCGGACGTCGCTGCGGCCGTCGAAGACGCGCTCGGGCTGGCGGCGATGACCGAAGCCGCCGACCGGCCGATCGGCACCTATTCCAAAGGAATGCTGCAGCGCATCGGATTCGCGCAGGCGGTGGTCCATGATCCCGAACTCGTCATCCTCGACGAGCCTACCGCCGGCGTCGACCCCGTCGGTTCCGCCGCGATCGGCCGCATGATC
>RDYO01000134.1 GCA_004293385.1 Verrucomicrobiota bacterium | reverse complement strand
GCTGCCGAATTCGAACTTCGTATCGGCGAGGATCACGCCGGCCTTGGCCGCGCGTTCGGCGCCCATGCGGTAGAGCGCGAGGGACGTCTCCTGGATGGTACGGAAGACCTTCTCGCCGAGGATCTCGCCGCAGCGGGCGCGGGTGATCGCCTCGTCATGGCCTTCGGCGGCCTTGGTCGATGGGGTGAAGATCGGCTGGGGGAGCTTGGAGCCGTCGAGCAGCCCGGCGGGCAGGGCGTGGTCGAGGATCGCGCCCGTCTTCTGGTATTCTTTGAAGCCGCCGCCGGCCAGGTAGCCGCGGACGACCGCTTCGACGGGCAGGGGCTTGAGCTTGCGCACGAGCATCGAGCGGGGGATCAGGTGTTCGTGACCCTGCAGGGCCTTCGCCAGCGCGTTGGCATGGTCGGGCACGAGGTGGGTCGGGAAGACGAGGCGCGCCTGGTCGAACCACCAGAGGCTGATCTGGGTGAGGAGGATGCCTTTGCCGGGGACGCCGTTGGGCATGACCACGTCGAACGCCGAGAGACGGTCGGTCGCGACGATCAGGTAATGCGTGCCGAGGTCGAAGACCTCGCGGACCTTGCCCTTCGCCTTGAGCGGGTAGGGCAGGCCGGTGACGGTCATCAGCGCTTCGGCGGGCAGGGGCGGCGTCTTCATCCTGCCACGGAGATAGGGCAGGGCAGGGCGGCAGGGCAAGGTGGTTCGTCGTTGAGGCGGCGGCGTCCGCGGTCAGCCTCGGACGGACCGATGGAACTCCGCGACGCCCATTGCCACTACCAGTTCGCCGAAGTGCCGTATGCGGCGGTCGAGCAGGCCCGGGCGGACGGCGTCGGTCAGGCGATGATCAACGGCAGCGCGCCCGCCGACTGGGCCGACGTGGCCGCCCTCGCGCGCCGCGATCCGCGTAACCGTGTCTCGTTCGGCCTGCACCCGTGGGACGTCCCGACGGCACCGGAAGGCTGGGAGGCGGAACTGCGCGCCATCCTGCTCGCGCACCCGACCGCGGGCGTCGGCGAGATGGGCCTCGACCGTTGGGTGAAGGACTACGACCCCGTCGCCCAGGAGGCGGCCTTCCGGACGCAGCTCGCGCTGGCCGTCGAACTCGACCGCGCGCTGACCATCCACGCCGTCAAGGCGATCGGCCCGCTGATGGACATCCTGCGTAAGGCCGAACTCCCGCGTCGCGGCTTCCTGCTGCACAGCTGGAACGGCCCGGTCGAGCTCGTCCCGGAACTCGCGAAGCTCGGCGCGTATTTCTCTTTCAGCGCGCACCATCTCATCCCGCGCAAGGCCGACCTCCGCGTCCAGTTCGCCGCCGCCATCCCCCGCGAACGTATCCTCGTCGAGACGGACGCGCCCGCGCTCTGCCCCGCGCCGGAGTTCCGCCTGCGAGAGCTCGCGCCGGACGCGGCCGGCACGGAGCAGAATCATCCGTCGAACCTCGTGCGGAACAACGCCGAGCTTGCGCGGACCATGGGCGTCTCGCCCGAGGAATCCGCCGCGCTGACCTCCGCGAACTTCGCGCGCCTATTCGGGGCGTAGGAGCGACAGGCGCAATGCCTCGCCGGCGGCGGCCAGGCCGAAGGCGCCGGCCACGTGGGCGGCCGTGCCGTAGCCCCACTCGCAGTTCGGACGCAGGTCTTCGCCTTCGGGGATCTCGCCGCCCGGCAGGCCTTCGCAGTCCGTCGGCTGCGTGAACGGTTCGTCGGACCACACGCACGAGACGCCGAAGGGCGTCTTGCCGCGGGGGAAGTCGAAGTTCTGGCGCAGGCGCTTGCGCACGAGCATCATCAGCGGATCGTCACGCGAGTCGCGTAGGTCGGTGATCTTGAGGCGCGTGCCGTCGAGCCGGCCGGCGCAGCCGCCGACCGTGACCACCGGCAGCTTGCGGTTCACCGCTTCGGCGATCAGGCCGCACTTCGGCGAAAGCGCGTCCATCGCGTCGACGACCACGCCGTCGAAATCCGCGAGCACCTCGTGCGGGTTGAAGCGTGAGAGGAAGCGTTGGTGGAGCGTCGTGCGGATCGCGGGATGGATCGCGCGGGCGCGCTCGGCGACCGCTTCCGTCTTCGGGCGGCCTTCGTTGCCGGCGACCGCGTGCAGCTGCCGGTTCGTGTTCGAGACGCAGACCGCGTCGCCGTCGACGAGGGAGAGGTGGCCCACGCCGGAGCGCGCGAGGGCTTCGACGGTCCACGAGCCCACGCCGCCGAGGCCGACGACGAGGAAGGACGAGCGGGCCAGGCGCTCCATGCCGGCGCGCCCGTAGAGGCGGCCGATGCCGGCGAAGCGTTGGAGATGATCCGCGTCCATGCGCCCAATGAAGCGGGGAAGCGGCCTCACTCCAAGGCGGAAGCGTCGGCCGGGTCCGGGCTTGCTGGCCGGCGCCGGCGGGGCATCTTCGTCGGCGATGTCCGTGAGCCCTGCCGCCAAGCCCCTTCATCCGCCCACGGAGACGCGTCTGCGGGCCGGCCTCAAGATCGGCGTGATCGGACTCGGACTCGGCCTGCTCGGCGCCTCCCTCTTCATCATCCCGCAGCAGATGCCGGCCAACGCCGTGCTCAAGGTCTTCGCCGAAGCCCGGGCCGGACTGCTGACGGAGCGCGTCGAACGCGAGGCCTGGCCGGCGGACGCCGAGCTCACGGCCGCCCTCGGGCCCGAGCGGGCGCGCCGCCTCGGCGTGCTCATCACCGAATGTCCCCTCGCCGGGACCTGGCGGTTCGCCGGCGCCAAGGGCGCGGGCGCGATCATCTTCACGCCCGCCGAACCGGGCCAGGCGTACGAACGTTGCCTACGGCTCGTGGACACATGGATCGACGACGGCGATCCGGCGGCCGGCGACTTCGTCGTAGGGCCGGAATACGCGCGGCTCCGCCTCAGCGCTGAGTGATCGCTTCGGCCCGCTGGCGCAGGTCGGCGTCGAACAGCGCGTCGATCAGCGCGTCGAGGTCGCCCTCGAGCACCTGCT
>RDYO01000133.1 GCA_004293385.1 Verrucomicrobiota bacterium | reverse complement strand
GCCTGCTTGTCCTCGAGCTTGGTGAGGTCGAGCTTGCGGCGCAGCGCGCGGGAGTTGTTGACGACGAAGGCGGCCTTCTTGGCGATCGTCGGGATGTCCTCGAACATCGCCTCGCACTCGTGCGGGTTGATGCCGAGCGAGGAGATCATGTAGACGAGCGAGTCGGCGTGGATGTTCTCCTCGTGCGCGTGGCGGCCCAGGACGAGCTTGAGCTCGGGGGCGGTGACGACCTCGCGGACGACGTGGATGATGTTGTCGCCGACGATGCCTTCGGCGGCGGAGAAATAACCGATGGCCATCTTGACGATCCAGCGGTCGATCTCGGTGATCTGACCGGTCTGGTCGCGCCACTGTTCGCAGTCCTTCTGCATCGGGATATCCTCCGGCTCCCAATGGTTGTTCTTCATCGTGCGATAGAGATCGTACGCCCACTGGTACTTCAGCGGGAGGATGTTGAAGAACATCGATTCGCGGCCGTTGATGACGCGCTTGTTGGCGAAGGCTTCTTCGGCCTTCGTCTTATCGAGGACGAAGGTTTTCTGACCTACTTTGATGGTGATGGATTCCATGATGGAGAGTGGGGAAAAGGGCCCAATTAGTGGCCGGGAAGGCCGCTAGGTGATTGGTATGTTCGGGAGTAAAATACTAGATGTAGTGGCTGCAAATTTATTTCGACACTAGATGTAGTGATTTTACGCAAACCGCTGTCATTCGTGCACTTAGGTAAAAAACTTTATTCACAATCAGGGTTTTTGACGGATTTTTGATAAGACAGCGGCTTTAGGGTGAATGCCTCAACAAAATCGGGGTTCGGCACCGCGGGCAACCGCCACTTGTTGGTCTTGCTCACGGCCGGGGATTGCCCGGCGCCCTCCCCCACCCCAGCATCTGGCCATGTCTTCGGCCGATCCCGTTCCCCCGACCTCGGCTCCCGCCGGTTTCCTGGAAGCCAGCTGGTCGCCGGACGCGCTCGCCGAACGCGGCTGGCGCGGCGCGGCGAAATCTCTCTGGCGCGTGCTCGCGACGACGTGGCACGGGATCCTCGCGCATCGGCTGCCGCAGCAGTCGGCGGCGCTCACTTACTATACGTTGATGTCGCTGGGGCCGCTGCTCGGCCTCGCGCTCACGGTGTCCGGCTTCATCCTGTCGCGCGCCGGCGAGCAGCAGGACAATCCGGCGAAGCGCGCGATCGTCGCCGCGGTGGAATACGCCGCGCCGCAGATCGTGGCGAAGGCGTCGACGCCGGACCATCACGCGACGTTGCGCGAGATCAACAAAGACCTCGACGCGCTCGTCGACCGGCTGCTGCAGACCGCGGCGAGCGGCGAAGCGGGCGTGATCGGATTGCTGCTCATCCTCGGCCTCGCGGTGCTCATGCTCAGCCGCGTGGAGGACGCGTTGAACGGCATCTGGGGCGTGCGTTTCGGCCGCAGCTGGCGGGACCGTTTCGCGAACTACCTGCTCTTCCTCGTGCTCTTCTTCCTCGTCGGCGCGACGACGCTGACGATGCTTTCGGCCGCTTCGCTCGCGGACTCGTTCGGCGCGGGCGCGACGTGGCTGACCGGCTGGCTGAACAAGCTGCCCGGCGGCGAACGGCTCACCGATTTCGTCACCGGCGGCGGTCCGCTCTTCATCTCCCTTACCTTGCTCACCCTCGCGTTCGCGGCGTTCAACCGCATGATGCCGAACGCCCGCGTACGCTGGAGCGCGGCGCTCGTCGGCGGCCTCGCGATCGCCTTGCTCGTCGTCGGCAACCACCGCCTGGCCGCGCTCTACGTCGGCAAGGTGACGGAGCTGCAGAGCCTCTACGGCGAGCTCAGCATCGTGCTCGTGCTCATGTTCGGGACCTACCTCAGCTGGCTCTTCGTGCTCATCGGCGGACAGGTCGCCTACGCCTTCCAGAACCGCCGGACGCTCGCGCGGCACAAGTCCTGGGAGGCTCTGAGCCACCGGGCGCGCCGGACGTTGGCGTTCCTGTGCGTGGCCGAGACCTTGCGTCGCTACCGGGCGGGCCGCACCGGCCCGACGGCCGAAGACATCGGCGTGAGCGCGCGCGTGCCGGCTTCGGTGGCCGAAGGCTGCCTGCAGACGCTGCGCGAGACGGGCCTGCTGGCGCTGGAGTCGCGCACGGGCGGCCACAAGCCGGCCCGACCGCTCGAAGCCATGAGCATCGGACAGTTCTGGATCGTCATCGACGAACACGCCACGGGGCGCGCGGGCGACCTGGACCTCTCGGCCGATCCGGCCGCACGGGAACACACGATGGTCGAAGAACGGCTCCGCGAGCTCGCCGGCGGCGGCGTCACGCTGGGCGAACTCGCCGCCCGCAGCTGAGACCATGCGGCGCCCGGAGCTCCAAGGCGTCATCCGGAGGCGAATGCTGGTGAACTTCCGGGCTGACCCGGAGGTCGTCCGTCGGCTGCTGCCGGCGCCGTTCAAGCCGAAGCGGCACGCCGGACACGCCTTGGTGGGCATCTGCCTCATCCGGCTCGAGGCCATCCGTCCGACCGGCTGGCCGGCCTGGTGCGGCCTGAGCAGCGAGAACGCAGCCCACCGCATCGCCGTCGAGTGGCAGGAAGGCGGTGCGCGACGCGAAGGAGTCTTCATCCCGCGTCGGCACACCGGCTCTCGCCTCAATCAGCTCGCCGGCGGGCGACTCTTCCCCGGAGAGCAACTGGCCGCCGACTTCAGCGTCGATGATGCCGGCGGGAGCGTCCGGCTGCGCATGCAGTCCAAGGACGGGCGCACGACAGTGGCCGTCGTCGGCAAAGAAACCGATGCCCTGCCGGCCGGATCCTGCTTCGCCTCCTTGGCGGACAGTTCCGCCTTCTTCGCCGCCGGCAGCGTAGGCTATTCCGCGAACCATGGCGGTTCCCGGGCCGACGGGCTCGAGCTCGCGACGGATCAATGGGCCGTCCGGCCGTTGCAGGTCGAGACCGTGACCTCGTCCTTCTTCGACGACCGGTCCGTCTTTCCGGCCGGCAGCATCCAATTCGACCAC
>RDYO01000129.1 GCA_004293385.1 Verrucomicrobiota bacterium | reverse complement strand
CCGAAGATGATCACCGCCGTGCCCGTGGGCGGCGTGGTCCTCGTCGACAACGGCCTCATCCAACTGCGCGTGCTCGAGCAGAAGAAGGACCGCCTCCGCTGCAAGGTCGAGCAACCCGGCCCGCTCGGCAGCCGCCGCCACATCAATCTCCCGGGCGTCAAGGTGGACCTCCCCGCCCTGACCGACAAGGACCGCGCCGACGTCGCCGTCGGCTGCGAAGTCGGCGTCGACTTCTACGCCCTGTCGTTTGTCCGCGAAGCGGCCGACGTCCACGCCCTCCGCGCCCTGCTCGCGGAGCATAAGTCCGACGCGCACATCATCTCCAAGATCGAGGACCAGTCCGCCATCGCGCACCTCGGCTCGATCCTCGAGGCCACCGACGCCCTGATGGTCGCCCGCGGCGACCTTGGCATCGAGATCCCTTACGAGACCCTCCCGCTCGTCCAGCGTCAGGCCGTCGCCATGGCCATCGCCCGCCGCAAGCCGGTCATCGTCGCGACGCACATGCTCGAGTCGATGATCCACGCCCCGGTGCCGACCCGCGCCGAGGTGACCGACGTCTCCAACGCGGTGCTCGAGATGGCCGACTCGGTCATGCTCTCGGGCGAGACCACGACGGGCAAGCACCCCATCCGCTGCGTCGACGTGATGACCCGCATCGCGACCACGACCGAGCGCGAACTCCCGCGCAAGCTTTCGGACGAACAGCTCAACGAGACCGCCAAGGTGAAGCTGCTCCGCGCGGCCGCGGGCCTCGCCCAGGACCTCGGCAACACCGGCATCATCGCCTTCACGCGCAATGGCGACGTCCCGCGCACGCTCTCCTCGCTCCGCGCCATCGGTTGCCCGATCTACGCGTTCATGGAAGAGACGCACGTCCACCGGAAGATGAGCCTGCTCTGGGGCGTCGAATCCTTCCAGATGAAGTTCGAGCCCAAGGCGGAGGACAACATCACGCTGGCGCTCGCCCGCCTGCGCGACGAAGGCCACTGCGCGCCCGGCCAGGTACTCGTCATCGTAACGAACGTCATCCTCGGTCCGACCGTCATCGACTCCGTCCAGCTCCGCGCCGTCCCGGCGTTCTGAAGGCACGGATGCGATGACATCGCATCCGCGCGTATCAAGGTAGGGACAGCACCACGTGCTGTCCTGCGTGTGGCACGTAACAGGACTCAAAGGGAAACCGGGGGCCGGATGATTGGCTGGGGTGCATTCTCAGGTCCCAGGTCTCAGCCATCGGGCACCAGGTTCAGGTGTTCGGGTTCAGGTACTGGTCCCGGCACCTGCACCCGGACCTGATGCCCGCACCCGAACCTGAAGCCGAGACCCGAGACCTGAAAATGAATCTGCCGCAGCATCCTTCCCGGTTTCCGGTCTCCCCTTGAGTTAGCTGCTTTCCCATCCGCCATCCGGCACAACCTGACTGCTGCCCCTACCTTGAGAAATACAGTCGGGCCAGGGCCTGCGTGCCGGCGTCGCCTTCGCCGGCGGCGACGACTTCGGCGTAGAGTTTCGCGGCGAGCTCGAGGCCGGGCAGGCTGACCTTCTGTTCGCGGCAGACGTCGAGCGCCAGGCCGATGTCCTTGACGAAGTGCTTCACGTAGAAGCCCGGGGCGAAATCACCCTTGAGCACGCGCGGGGCGAGATTGAGCAAAGCCCAGCTCGAGGCGCCGCCGCCCGAGATCGAACGCAGGGTGGTCTCGAGGTTGAGTCCCGTCGCACGGGCGAACGCCAAGGCTTCTGCCATGGCGATCATGCCGGAGGCGATGCCGATCTGATTCGCGAGCTTGCAGAGCTGACCGGTACCGGGGGCTCCCTGGAGCACGATGGTCTTACCCATGGCCGCGAAGACCGGCTGGGCGAAATCGAAATCCTGCTGCGCGCCGCCGGCCATGATGGTCAGCGTGCCTTCGCGGGCGCCCCGGTCGCCGCCGGAGACCGGAGCATCCAGCGGGCCGAAGCCTTTCGCCGTAGCCTCCGCGGCGAGCGAACGGGCGAGCGCCGGACTCGAGGTCGTCATGTCGATGAGCATGCAGCCGGGCTTGGCGGAGAACATGAATCCCTGCGGGCCGCGCCAGACCTCTTCGACGTCGCTAGGATAGCCGACCATCGAGATCGCGATGTCCGCTCCGCGGGCCGACTCGGCGGGCGAGGACGCCCACTTCGCGCCGAGCGCCAGCAGGCCGTCGGCCTTGGCCTTGGTACGGGTGTAGACCGTGACCTCATGGCCGGCCTTGAGCAGGTTGGCGACCATGCCCTGCCCCATCACCCCGGTGCCGACGAACGCGATTTTCATGGGGCGATTGAAACCAAGAGCCTGGTCGTTGGCAATTAGGTAGGGTCAGCACTGCGTGCTGACCTAGATGCCTTCAGGCTAGGTGTCGGGTGACGGCATCGGGGCATCAGCCATCCGGCTATCGGATTTTCCGCCATCGGCCGCCAGCTTCGGGTTTCGGCGTTCCCAATTGCAACCAGGTCAGCACGCAGTGCTGACCCTACCCAGAGGCAACCGCCTCAACCTAAGCCATCCTTACCTACCTCTTGCCCTTCGTCGCGGAATCCCCGAACCTCCGTCCACATGGATTCGGCCCCGCTCACGATCTCGGACCTCGCGGATGTCCTCAAAGGACATCTCAACGGGATGGGCACCCTCGAGGTGACCGGCGAGATCTCGGGCTATAAGACCTACCCCTCCGGCCACCACTACTTCGCGCTGAAGGACAGCGAAGCCAAGGTCGACTGCGTGCTCTACTCCTACCAGGCGCGCTGGCTGAAGTCGCCGCTGCGCGAAGGCATGAAGGTCGTGGCGAAGGCGAAGGCGGATTTCTACGGCAAGACCGGCAAGTGCTCGCTCATCATCGAGACCATCAAGCCCGCGGGCGAAGGCGATCTCTTCCAGAAATTCAAGGAACTCCAGGCGAAGCTGAAAGCCGAAGGTCTCTTCGAAGACGAACTCAAGCGTCCCCTGCCCGAATTCCCGAAGACGTTGGCGTTCGTGACCTCGGAGATCGGCGCGGTCTGGCATGACTTCACCGAAGTGCTCAAGACGCGCGGCTGGAGCGGCACGGCCTGGCTCGTCCCGGCGCGCGTGCAGGGCGAGACCTGCCC
>RDYO01000128.1 GCA_004293385.1 Verrucomicrobiota bacterium | reverse complement strand
CGCGCCGAGAACCTCTTGCTCGCGTCACTCCAACGCTTCGGCGATCCGCATGCCGTCGGCGCGTTCGTCGTGCCGGCCGAGCGTGACGACCTCTCCGTCCGTCAGAAGGACTGGTTCGATAACGCCGTCCCCGCGGGTAACTCCTCCCTGCTTCACGGCTTCGGCCAGCTCCAGATGCTTTCCGCCGACCCGCGCTGGGCCCGCGAGTTCGCCGACCTCTCGACCGCGTACGGCGGACTCTGCAAGAACGTCCCCAACGGCGTCGCCCACGCCTTGGACGGCATCGCCCGCTTCGTGCTCGGCCATGCGACGGTGAAAGCCGCCGGCGGCTGGGATGAACTGCGCGCCGCGCTCAATGGCGACGGACAGACCGCTCCGCACGACCGCCCTTACCGTCACGTCTTCCTGCTCCCGGCGGCCGCCGCGACCGGCTTCGCCGTCTGCGTGGGTCAGACCTGCCTCGCGCCCGTAAGGACCGCCCAGGAGGCCGCCGCGAGCCTCTGACGGCCAATCCGCTCTTGCCCGCACCGAGGGGAGCGGGAACATCCTGACAGGCATGTCAGCCGACCCCCACTACGTCTACGGCCAAGGGCAGAGCTCGCGCTCGAGCTATCCTATCCTGCTGGGGACGGTGACGGTCGAAGTCATCGGCTACAAAGAGCGCCGCTACCGCCCCAACTGGCGTCGGATCGGCCTGCTCTTCCCGGTCTTCCTGCTGCTGCTCTGGGTCGCGCTGTCCGAGGCCAACTACTTCAAGGAGCGCTTCATGAACGGCATCCCGTCGACGCGTCGGGCCGACATGTACCTCTACCTCCCCGACACGGCGGTCAATTCCGCCGCGAACCTCTTCCTCAACAAGGAAGAGATCCGTCTCCGCGAGCGGGCGAAGCTCTTGTCGGCCAAGGATTCCTACGGACGGTCGGCGCACCTCTACCGCAAAGGCGAATACTTCGTGAGCGTGGCCAAGGAGGCCCTCACCCGCCAGGACTACGCCGAGTTCGCCCGTTACATCGGCACCGGCGCTCAGCTGAGCCCGGCCAACTTGGAGGCCCAACGGCTGTGCGCCGACCTCTTCTTCGTGTTCCAGCGTCCGCTCGACGCCTACCAGCTCCTCGAGGAGTCGCTGGTCTTCGCGAAGCAGGACCGCGAGTACTTCCGCTACTACGTCCAGCGCTGCTTCATGCTCGACCAGGACGCGCGGCTCATCGCCACGGCGACGAAGCATCTGGCGGACCCGGCGGTCGCCGAGGAGATCCGCGCCGACCTGCGCCTGGCCGCCGCGCAAGCCCACTTCCTTCGCGGTGACTTCGCGGACGCCGCCCGGCTGATCAAGGAACACCGCCTCGACCAGACCGCGGACGGCTACCTGCTCAACTGCCAGCTGCTCTGGGAAAGCGGCGACCGCGAGGGGGCGCTCGCCGAACTCGACGCGGCGCTGGCCGTCTTCCCCGCCGGCGTCCGGCTGCTCGAGATGAAGGCCCGCTGGCTGAAGGACAGCGGCGATTTCCGCCGAGCCCAGGACACCCTTGATCTGCTGAGCATCAGCCAGCCCGGCCGACCGGGCCCGCTCATCCAGTCCCTCTACCTCCTGCCGGGTGAGGCCAACCGAGCGCGCCGCGAGGCCTTGCTCGAGAAGATCGTGGCCGCGTTCGGCAACCAGGAGCAGCCGATGCTGGACCTCGCCCGCTTCGGCAACGACACCGCGGACGTCGCGCTCACGGCCCGGCTGGCGAAGCTCGCGCTCGAACGTAAGTTCGGCAATCGCGTCCGCTTCGACCTCGTCCACGTGGAATGCCTGCTCAACGCCGGTCGCGCCCGCGAGACGATCCTGCTCGTCGACGCCTTGTACAAGCAGGCGGAACGCGACCAGTGGGTGGCCGAGACACGCATCGCCTTCGACGCCCTCCGGACCATCGCTTATTTCGCCGACGGCCAGACCGAGATCGGCTCCATCAACCTCCAGAAACTCCTGCAGCACCGCAAGGTGCCGCCGCAAGTGCTGGTCGCGGCGAGCCGCAAGCTCATCACCGCCCGACGTTACGACGAGGCCAACGACGTCCTCATCCAGGCCCACCTGCAGAACGAGACCAACCAGGCCATCCTGATGCAGATCGTCCAGCTCAAGCTGGACCACCCGCGCATCGCCGCCGACCTCGAGACCTACCTGCGCCGGCTGATGCTCAACCGCCGCCCGTCGCCGGAAGTCCTCCGGGCCGCCTTGCGACGACTCGGCTCGGACACCTATCTTTTCTCGGCTGACCGCGAGACGCTGCTGCGCGACGTCGAGGCCAAGATCAAGTAGCCGCTTCTTCGGAGGAAGCCGGCTTGGCCGCAGGCTCCGGTCGCTCCGTCACCTCGAAGTAGGTCACAGACCCGAGCTTCGTGCCATCCGGCAGCCACAGACCACGGCTGCAGCCGCGGTTGACGAATTCTTCGGCCTCGGCGGCGGACAAGACCGAGCCGACCATGGCGAGCCCTTCGGCCTCGAGCGCGGAGGTCGCGATGGCGCGCACCGGGCCGGCCAGCGTGACGGCCTGGCCGGCACGAGGATCGACGAGGTTGTTACGCTCGGGGTCCGCGGTCTTGCTGGCCATCGCGAAACGGCAGAGCTTGAGTTCGGAACGGGGGCCGACGCCGATGCGCCAGCCGGAGGATTCGCCGGGCGGATCGAGCGCGAGGGTGACGCTGCCGGAAGCCATCAGCAGGGCGCGGTGGATGCCCCAGCTGCTTTCCAGCATGTCCGCCATGCGGTCGAGGGCGTAGCCACGGACGATCGCGCCGAAGTCGACGGCGCAGCCGAACTTATCGCAGTGCAGTTCGCAGCCCTCGAGACGGAACGCGCCTTCGCGGTAGGCGTTCATGACCTGGGTCCAAGCGGCATCGTCAGGATTGAAACCGAGGTCACCACGCTTCTGCCAATAACTGAACATCGCGCCGGCGGTGGCGTCGAAAGCCTTGCCGGAGTCGGCGCTGAAGTCCTTCGAGAAATTCCAGAGAGCCTGAATGTGTTCGGAAGCCGCGATCATCGCCCCTTCAGGCATCTGGTTGATCGAGGTGACCGGACCACTGTCATGACGGACGTCGGTCTGGAAATCCAGGTCATCGAGCAGCTGGAACAAGGCCTCGGCCGCATTGCGGGCGTAGACGCCATCCTCGGCGGCGATCCGGACCCAGAA
>RDYO01000020.1 GCA_004293385.1 Verrucomicrobiota bacterium | reverse complement strand
CGGATGGCTTCGCGGGCGAGCGAACCGTTGCGCACGCAGACGAGGCTCATGCTGCCGCCCATCGGATTACCGAAAGCGTGGCCGAGGCCGGCGGAGTCGGTCCGGATGCCTTCGATCGCGGCGAAGAGCGTGTCGCTCGTGCCGAGGCTGATGACGACCTTGCCGGGCTTGGAAGCGCCCATGCCGACGAGACTGGAAGGATTGTCACCGGTGCCGATGACGACCTGGCACTTCGGCGAGAAGCCGTGGCGGGCGACGAAATAAGCGGAGATGCCGCCGGCGACGGTCGAGCCGGGACGGACAGGCGGAAGCTTGGCGGCGAGGTCGGGAGCGGTCGCGGCGAGCGCGGCGGGAGCCCAATCACCCTTGCGGATATCCATCAGGTTCATGCCCGCACCGTCACCGGTGTCGATGGCGGCATCCTTGCCGGCGAGCACCGAAGCGAAGAAGGAAGAGACGAGGTGGACGCGCTTGGTCTTGGCCCAGGCGGCAGGCTCGAGCTTGGCGAAGCGGCGGATCTGCGGACCCGTGAAACGCATCGTGGCGACGGAGCCGGTGAGGTCGCAGACGGCCTGGTCGCCACCGAGGGAGGCGGCGATCTCGGCACATTCGGCGCCGGTGGACGAGTCCATCCAGATCGGCGAAGAGCGACGGGAGAGGACCGGGCCGATCTTCGCGGAGAGTGCCGTGGCGCGATTACCGTCGGCGAGCGCGGCTTCGTAGCCGGCGGCGAGATAGACGCTGCCGTGCTGCTGGCCGGAGACCGAGACCGCGTCGACCTTCGAGAGGTCGGTCAGTTTGGCGAGACGATCGAGCGCGAGCTCGAGGCCGTCGAGCCAGAGGAGCGGATCGGCGTGCACTTCGCCGCCCTGCCCTCCGCGGAGGAATCCTTCCGGATGTCCGCGGTCGGGGAAGTCGGCGCCGAACGCCGCGCGGGCGCGGGCGACCGTCGTGCCTTTCACCGTGTCCAGCACGAGCGCCGTCGCGCTCTGCGTGGACAGGTCCAGACCGAGGACGATCGCCATGGCCTTAGCGGATGTACTCGTTGATCAGGTTCTCGAGCATCTCCTGGCGGCCGGACGCGAGCGTCGGCGCCTTGATGCCCTGGGCGTAGGCGTCGAGCTGGGCGAGGGTGACCTTGCCGGACTCGACCTTCTTGCCGATGCCGCTGTCCCACGAGGAATAGCGCTTGGCGACGAACTGATCCATCTTGCCGTCCTTGATGATGGCGTGGGCGATCTTGAGGCCGCGGGCGAAGGCGTCCATGCCGCCGATGTGGGCGTGGAAGAGGTCGACCGGCTCGTGCGATTCGCGACGACGCTTGGCGTCGAAGTTGAGGCCACCCTTGGTGAAGCCGCCCATCTTGAGGATGCGCAGCATGATGTTCGTCGTGAGGTAGAGGTCGGTCGGGAACTGGTCGGTGTCCCAGCCGAGGAGCGTGTCGCCGCGGTTGGCGTCGACGGAACCGAGGGCGTTGGCGCCCATCGCGACTTCCATCTCATGCTCCATCGTGTGACCGGCGAGCGTGGCGTGGTTGGTCTCGAGGTTCAGCTTGAAGTGCTTCAGCAGGCCGTATTCACGGAGGAAGTTGAGGCAGGCGGCCGAGTCGGAGTCGTACTGGTGGGTCGAAGGTTCGCGCGGCTTGGGCTCGATGAGGAACTGGCCCTTGAAGCCGATCTTCTTCGCGTGGTCGACGGCGAGGTGCAGGAGCGCGGCGAGGTGATCGAGCTCACGCTTCATGTCGGTGTTGACGAGCGTGGCGTAGCCTTCGCGGCCGCCCCAGAAGACGTAACCTTCGCCGCCGAGGGCCTTGGTGGCCTCGAGCGCATGGCGGACCTGGCTGGCGCCGTAGGCGAACACGTCGGCGTTGGGCGAGGTGCCCGCGCCCTGCGCGTAGCGCGGGTGGGAGAAGAGACAGGCGGTGCCCCAGAGGAGCTTCTTGCCGGTGCCCTTCTGGTAAGCCTTCAGCTCCTTCGTGACGCGGGCGAGGTTGGCGTGCGTCTCGGCGAGGGTCTTGCCTTCCGGAGCGATGTCGCGGTCGTGGAAGCAATAGAAGTCGATCTGACACTTCTGGAGGAACTCGAAGAAGACCGGGACGCGGCGGAGGGCGTTGTCGAGGGAGTCCGAGCCGTCATCCCAAGGCATGAGGGCGGTGCCGGCGCCGAACGGGTCGGACAGGCTGTTGCGCATCACGTGCCAGTAAGCCGCGGCGAAGCGCATGTGATCCTTCATCTTCTTTCCGCCGATCTTCTCGTCCGGATTGTAGTGCTTGAAGGCGAACGGGTTCTTGGACTTCGATCCTTCGAACTCGATGACCGGGACATTAGGGAAGTGCGACATGTCTTATGGGAGGGAGGGTTCTGACATTGGAGGCGACCCACCGACTGCCAAGAAAGGAATGGGCCCGACCTATGAACAAAACGACAGGCAGGGAGTCCGCATACAACTGCGCCTTGCGCCCTCGGCGGGGGCGGCTAGGTTGGCGGCATGGAGGTCGTCCACACCATCCCTGAACTGCGCGCCGCGGTCGCCCGGGCCCGTCAGGCCGGGAAGTCCGTCGGCTTCGTGCCGACCATGGGTTGCCTGCACGAAGGCCACCTCAGCCTCATCCGCCGGGCCAAGCAGGAGTCCGGCTACGTGGTGGTCTCGATCTTCGTCAACCCGACCCAATTCGGACCCAATGAGGATTTCGCGAAATACCCGCGGACCTTCGAAGACGACCGCCAGGGTTGCGAGGTCGCCGGCGCCAGCCTGATCTTCGCGCCGTCCGCCGCCGACTTCTACCCCGCCGGGGCCTCGACCTGGGTCGACGTCGAAGGTATCTCCGCCGGGCTCTGCGGCGAATTCCGCCCCGGACACTTCCGCGGCGTGGCCACGGTGGTAGCGATGCTCTTCAACGCCGCCCAAGCGGACGTCGCCGTCTTCGGCCGCAAAGACCTCCAGCAGCTGGCGGTGATCCGCCGCATGGTGCGCGACCTGCACTTCCCCGTCAGGATCATCGGCCACGAGACCGTGCGCGAACCCAACGGCGTCGCGATGAGCTCGCGCAACCGTTACCTTTCGGCGGAGCAGCTGACGCAGGCGACCGCCATCCCCTCCGCCCTGTCCGCCGCGCAGGCGCTGGCGAAGACCGGCGTCACCGACGCCGTGAAGCTGCGGACCGCGGCGAACGACGTACTGGCCGCGCAGCCCGCCCTGAAGCCGCAATACTGTGAGATCGTCGACCTCGAGACGATGGCGCCGGTGGCCTCGACCGCCGGAAAGAGGTGCGCGATCGCCGTCGCCTGCCACCTGGGCGCGACGCGGCTGATCGACAACGCCGACCTCTGATCAGGCCAGGCTGAGGTAGACCGCGGCCAGCAGGATCAACGCACCGATGAGGCGGCGCGTCATGATGGCGCGGCCCACCTGCTTCTCGGAGTTGGCGAACCAGTGTCCGACGACCCAGACCAGCGCCACGCTCCAAAGGCCGCGCGTGTTGTAGAGGACATTGGTGACGGTGACCTCGTGATAGACCGCGATGCAGTAGGCGATGCCCATCGCCTGGATGGTCAGCAGGGTGCCGCCGCCGACCGCCCAGATCACCATCGGCCGGGGCATCTCGCGCAAGGGTGCGGAAAAGAACGGGATCAAGGTGAACGAGAGGACGCCGACGGTGGCGAACATCACCGGGCCGAAGTGACCGAACTCGAAAGCCGGCACCCAGAGCTGCTGCATCACGTCCGTGGCCGCGAAAGCGATCGAGGCGAGGAAGGCGAAGACGACGCTGACGAGCAGACGGTCGCGATTGGCGCGCCACTCGCCGCCCAGCAAGGCCAAGGCCAGGGTCGTGAGGAACGTCGCGACCCAGAGCTTCCAGCCAAGTTCCTCGCCGCCGGTCAGGAAGACCAACAGGGCGACGAAGACGACCTTCGTCCCCAGTACCGGCGTCGCGATGGAGATGTCCCCCTTGCTGATCGCGATGAACGTGAAGACCTGGCCGATGAAGAACGCCGTCCCGGCCAGCATCGCGTGGAGGACGTTCGTCGACGTGAAGGGCAGCCCTCCGTGCAGGAGCCACGTCTGGAACAGGACGGCCCCGATGAGGTTGACGATGAACAGGACCCGCCAGGGGTGCCCCCCGTCCATGGCGCGCTTCAGGGCCATCGCGGCGAACGTGTAGCCTACCGCCGAACAGAGAGGAATGACGATGGAGGCAGGCGAACGCATCAGGCAGGCCCGAACGAACGCCCTTCCCTCCCCGCTGGCGAGTCCGAACCAAGAAAACGCCGCCAACGCCCCGCCCCGCCCTTGCCCCCGGCCGGCCGGCCGGCATGCTGGAGGCATGGGTCACTTTTCTTACAAGAACGAGGCGGTCGACCCGCATCGTAAACTCCTCTCGGAGCAGCTGGTCCTGGATCTGGAGCACGTCGCGGACGGCCCGCTCCTCGCCCTCGCGAAGCAGATCCCGGGCGGCTACATCCATCGCGGCCCTTTCCTCAAGGCCTCGAAGTGGCTGTTCAAGAAGCGGCTCGTGCATCTGGCCCAGGATGCTTCCGCCGTCGCTGAACACCTGCCTTGGTTCGCGGCCGCGCTGAAGTGGGAGAAAACCAAGCTGCTCGAGCATCTCGATGAACTCGCCGAGACGATCGGCGGCGTCCGCGCCGCCCTGCTCTGCGTGCTCTGGAACAATCAGGCCGAACAAAAGGACGCCGCGCTCCCGGCCGACCTCCTCGGGCGCCTGCTGACGAACGCGAAGCCGCAGGGAGCCAAGCCCGAAGCGAAGGCCTGGAAGGCGCTCGTCGCCAAGGTCGGCGGTACGGTGGAAAAGGAACCCCTCGACTCCGTCGACGCGCTCGACTCGGCCGGCAAGACCGTCCGCCGCCTCCTGACCGAAATCTCCCAGGGCAAGGCCGCCCGTGAGAACGAAGGCCGCCAGATCCGTCGCCAGCACGCCAACGAACTCGAGACGAAGGACGCCGAGATCCGGAAGGCCCGCGACGAAGCCGCCCGTCAGGCGCAGGAAGCGGCGAAGCAGGCCGCGGCCGCGGAGGCCGGTCTCCAGGCCCTGCAAGCCAAGCTGACCAGCGAAGAGGCCGAAGTGACCCGGCTCCGCGGCGAACTCGACCGCGCCCGCGAACACGTGGCCAAGAAGGCCCGCGAGATCGCGGAGGAACTCCTCTCCGAAGAAGTGCGCCCTTGGCTGGCCGACGCCCGCACGCTGAAATCCGCTTCGGAAGAAGTCGCCAAGCTACGGCAGCTGACCACCGAGACCGTCGAGAAGGTCCGCAAGGCCCAGCGCGACGCCGACCCCTTCCTGGCGAAGGAGCACGAGCTCCGTCAGGCCATCCCGCAGATGGAGGAGATGCTCAAGCTCCTGCGCCGCTACCTGCGCACCGCCGGCCAGGCCCTGCCCGAGGTCGTCGCGCTGGAGAAACGCATCACCGAGCACATCGAGAAGGTCCGCTACGAGCTCGAGAAACGCGACCAGCCCTCCGACCCGTTCCTCGAACGCATCTCGGCCCGCATCAACGGAGCCGACGCCCGCGAACTGAAGTCGATCGAAGGCGCCCTGCTGCTCGCCGAGCAGGCCGGACTCGTCGACTCGCGCCACGCCGACCTTTACCGCCGCGACCTCCACCGCCGTCGCTCCTATATGGCCGACGTCGCCTTCCATGTGCAGAAGCAGTCCGGCCCGCTCGCGATGCTCGAACGGGCGGTCGCCACGGGCGAACCCGCTCGTCTCGCACTCGACGCCAACAACTTCGCCTGCCTGCGCCAGGATTACCTCGGCCTGCGCCTGCCGACCAAGAAGAACGCCCAAGGCGATAGCCGCTTCCTGCTCGACGCGGCCGCCCGCCAGAAGGTCGTCCAGCTCCTCGAGAAACTGGCGGACGACGCGCCGGGCCTGCACGTCTGGATCAGCTTCGACGGCCAGCAGACCGCGCTCAAGACCTCGAACTCGCGGGTCCGCGTGACCTTCAGCCGCGCCGGCGCCAAGGCCGACCACGACATCATGGACCTGGTGGCGAAGGACAAGACCGTCGAGGCTCCTTGGTTCGTGGTCTCCGATGACATCGAAGTGCGCGATGCGACGGCCCGCGAAGGTGCGTACATCATCTACAACGACGCGCTGATCCAGTTGCTGGTCAACCGCGGCATCCGCGCCTGAAACAAGACGGGCGCATCCTGCGATGCGCCCGAGCGGAAGGAAGCCGGCGGCCGGCTCACTTCTTCTTCTTGGCGGGAGCCGCCGTCAGGGGCGGAGGCAGCACGCCCGCGAAATCCTCGGCCTTGAGGCCGGGGTGGAACATGTTGAAGGAATACTTGCTGGGCTTCCATTCGACGACCGGGGTGACGTCGGCGCTGGCCGGCACTTCGAGGCCGAGGCCCCAGTAGACGCCGTTGACGAGCAGGCGGCGGAGCGACTCGTCGACGAGGTCGCTGGCGGAAGCCATGGTGGTGGTCAGCACGCGGTTCTTGGTGCCGCCGGCATTGGGGACTTCGCGGGTCCAGGCGACGGCCATCGCGGGGGAGTTGACGCCCTGCTCCTGCTTGTCGGTAGCGCGCTTCTTCTTGCGCTCGCTGAGGGGGTCATCCTTGCCCATGCCCTTGAGCACCTGGCCGCGGAGAAGGATCTGGGCGTCGGCGGGCGGATAGGCCTCGTAGACGTCGGTGTCGCCGAAGATGACGCCCACGCCGTTGAGGATGGCGAGCTTCTCAGCGCCGGCTTCGACGGCCGTGCGGGTGGCTTCGCTCTTGTGGTTACCCCAGTGGCTGACCCAGGTTTCTCCGAGGACGTTCTTACCGAAGCCGCCCTTGTTGTTCCAGTTGTAGGCGACGAAGGCGCTGTCCTTCGGGATGCCCGAGAAAGCGTGGGTGCTGGTGCGGGTCGCGACGATCGGCACGCCGCGCTTGATGGCGGCGTCGAACTTGGCGAGAGTGGCTTCGTTCCACTTGCGGAAACGCAGGCCGAGCACCAGGGCGTCGGCGCCATCGAGGGCCTCGGGCTTGCCGAGGGAAGCGCCGTTATTCGGATTGATCACGCCGTCGTCATGCGAGAAAAGGACGGTGCACTTGAAGCCGTGGCGTTCGGACAGGATGCGGGCGAGCATCGGCATCGACTCTTCGGAGCGATACTCTTCATCTCCCGCGAGCAGGACGACGTGCTTGCCGGCGCCCGCACCCTTGCCGGCGGGGAATTCCAGCCAGCCAGGACCGGAGGTGAAGGCTTCCGCGGCGACGGCCGGGAGAGCGAGGACGAGGGCGGCCAAGGCAGCCCACAGGTGGAGATGACGCTTCATGGGGTTGAAGCTCCAGATTGACCGGACGAAGGGCGGTTTCAAGCGCCCTGTGCCTGGGCCGGGTTTTATTTCCGCTCGTTAGCGGACTTCTTCGGCGCGAACGGATCCGGACGCAGGACTTCCTGTCGGCCGTCCGAATAGGTCGTGACCTGGTTGCCGAAAGCATCCTTGCGGGTCGTGGCGCGGGTGCCGTCGCTGAAGGTAGTGGTCGAGCCGCCGAACGCATCGGGGCGGGTCGTGGCAGTGACGCCGTTGCTGTAACGCGTGGTCGAACCGCCGATCGCGTCAGGACGCGTCGTGGCGGTGATGCCATTGCTATAGCGCGTGGTCGAGCCGCCGATCGCGTCGGGCGTCTTCACCGCCGTGACACCGTTGTCATAACGGGTCTGTGTCCGCCCCAAGGCATCAGCGCCTTTGACGCCGTTCCGCGGATTCTCACCCGTCCGCGGGTCCGCCTTGATGACGGCGGAAGGCTTCGGCTCCGGCTTGGCCGGTTCCTTGCGGGCGTCCTCCTTCTTCGGCGCGGCCGTAGCGAAGGCAGAGACGAGCAGACCGGCGGCGAGGATCGCAAGGAGTCTCATGGGGATGACTCTATTAGAATGCGAGAATGAGGGAACGCAAGCCGCCCGCCGCCGCTGAAAACAGGAAGGGCGGGCGCCTCTCGACGCCCGCCCTTCGCTCGGAGGACCGGAGTCCCTTAGGCGATGATCTTCTCGACCGCCTTGCCGAAGTTATCGGTGAGGCGGAAGTCACGACCGTTGTAGCGGTAGGTGAGCTTGGTGTGATCGAAGCCGAGGAGGCGGAGGATGGTGGCGTGGAGGTCGTGCACGTCGACGCCGTCAGCGGCGACCTGGGAGCCGATTTCGTCGGTCTCGCCGTAGTGCATGCCGCCCTTGACGCCGCCGCCGGCCATCCAGCAGCAGAAAGCCTTGGAGTGGTGGTCGCGACCGGAAGCCTGATTGACGCGGCCCGCGGTGGTCGGGGTGCGGCCGAATTCTCCGCCCCAGATGATCAGGGTCTGGTCGAGGAGACCGCGCTGCTTGAGGTCGGCGATGAGGGCCGCGGCCGGGCCGTCGATGTTCTCGGCGCGCTGGGCGATCGAGGTGAAGAGGTTGGTGTGGTGGTCCCAACCGCCGGCGTCGACCTGGACGAAACGGACGCCGCGCTCGACGAGGCGACGGGCGCAGAGCAGCTTGGCGCCGAGGTCGGTCTTGCCGTACATCTCGCGGGTCTTCTCAGACTCCTTGGAGATATCGAAGGCATCGGTGGCCGCGGTCTGCATGCGGAAGGCGAGCTCGAAGGATTCGATGCGGGCTTCGAGCTGCTCGTCCTTCTGGACGGTCTGCATGTGGCGCTCGTTGAGCTGGCGGACGAGGTCGAGCTGCTTGCGCTGCGCGTCCTGCGTGGTGAATTCGCTCTGGAGGTTGGCGATGATCTTGTTCGCCGGAGCACCGGGACGGAAGGAGGTGTTGGCGCCCTGGTAGAGGGACGGGAGGAAGGCCGAAGCGCGGGCGTCGGAGCTTCCGCCGAGGGAGACGAAGCCCGGGAGGTCCTGGCTTTCGGTGCCGAGACCGTAGAGGACCCAGGAGCCGAGGGAGGGCTTGGAGAGGATCGCCGAGCCGGTGTGCATCAGCTTGGCGGCCGGGCCGTGGGCCGGGATGCCCTGGTGCAGCGAGCGGATGACGCACATGTCGTCAGCCACGCCCTGGAGCTTCGGGAAGATCTCGGAGATCTCGAGGCCGGACTTACCGGACTTCTTGAACTCGAAGGGCGTCGGGAAGAGGACGCCGTTCATGCCGGCGGCCGACATGTCGGCGAGCTCCTTCATCTTCGGCTTCGGATCGAAGGTGTCGAGGTGCGAGGGAGCGCCGCCCGCGAAGATGTGGATGACGTGCTTCGCCTTGGCGGCGAGAGGAGCCTTACGAGGCTTGAGGTTGGCCATCACTTCGGCCTGGGCGTCGCTGACGAGGTAGTCGGCGACCATGGTGCCGAAGGCGAGCGTGCCCATACCGAGGCCGGTCTGGCGCAGGAACTCGCGGCGCGAGTTCGGGGTGGGCACGTAATTTCCGCAGCTGGAGTCTTTCATGGGGAGGGTGAGGTTGGTGAGATTGTGGGGGGGCTATTGTAGAAAAACAACTCTTTCGAGCGTAGGGGATTTAATTCAGGTAGACGAACTCGTTGGAGCAAATCATGGACTGGGCCAGCATGACCCAGGGGTTGGAAGGCTCCTTTCGGGAGACCATTTCCGTGTTATTCACGATTTTTCCGCCTTTAACCGAGGTCTCCAGCTTCACTTCCGGGACCGAAGGCCCCTTGGCGATCGCGGCCTTGTCGGCCTTGGCCTTGGCGACCCGTTCGGCCTTGGCCCGGGAGGCCTTGTCCCCCTTGGAGGGAGCCTGGACGACGGGCTCGTCGATGTACCCGGCGATGCGGGTCACGAACTCGCGGGCGATCTGGCGCTCCTGCACGGTGGGCGAGCGCTGGTACATGATGCGATAGAGCTGGGTGATGCGCTCGTCGTCGGACGTGGCCTTGGCCATCTCGGCGCGGGCGTTGACGTTGCGGGCGACTTCGATGGCCAGCGGATTGTTCATGAAGAACAACGCCTGCTGCGGCACGATCGTGGAGCTGCGCATGGAGTTCGCCATGTTCGGATCGGCGAAGTCGAACTGCGACTGGAGCTCGCTCAGCTTGTCGCGGTCGATGAAGCCGTAGATCGTGCGACGGTAGCTGTAAGGCTCGTCGGTGATGTTGACGGCGCGGCCGCCCATGGCGCGGTCGAGCTTGCCGGAGAGGAGCAGCATCGAGTCGCGGATGCTCTCGAAGTCCAGGCGGCGCAAGTTGGCATGCCAGAGGAACTTGTTGCCGCCGTCGATCTTAGTCGGGTCCACCCCGGACTTCTGCGTCAGCATGATGTTGGTGCTGGGGTTGGCGGACTGACGGTAGGCGGCGGAGAGGAGGATGCGCTTGTGCATCTTCTTGATGGACCAGCCACCCTCGACGAACGTGGTGGCCATCCAGTCGAGCAGCTCGGGGTGCGAGGGAGCCTCGGACATGTTGCCGAAGTCGTCGGGCGAGGAGACGATGCCCGCGCCGAAGTGGTGCGCCCAGAGACGGTTCACGAGCACGCGGGCCGTGAGCGGATTGGTGCGGCTGGCGATGGCGAGGGCGAGCTCGCGGCGGCCGCTGCCTTCGTAGAACGGCAGGCGGTCAGGACCGGCGAGGACCTCGAGGAACTGGCGCGGGGCGACGGGGCCGCGCTTGTTACGGTCGCCGCGGATGTAGACGTTGCTGTCGCGAGGCTTCTCGACGTCGGTGATCACCATCGCCGTGCCGGGGCCGCCCGGGTGGGTGATGTCGAGCGCGTTGATGTCGGCGAACTTGAAGTACTTCACCGGCTTGTTGTTGTTGACGAACGTCGCGCTGATCGGGACCTGACCGGCGGAACAGAAGTCACGGCTTTCGGTGAGGCGCTCGAGGATCGTGACGGAGCGGATGTCCTCGACGTCCGGCAGGGGCCAGGGGAAGGCCGCGAGCTGGGCGACGGCGGCGTCATCCTTCTCGCCTTTGCGACCAGGCTGGCTGCGCAGCTGGACGTGGGCGACGATCTTGTCGCGGTGCTTCTTGAAGGCGGCCTGGTAGGCGAGGGCCACTTCATCGAGGGACTTCGGCTTGAGGCCGCGGAGGGCTTCGGCGATGAGCGGATTGACCGGTGACTTCGGGTCGGCGAGCGCGGCTTCGAGGATGGCGGGGGCCTTCTGCGCGAACTCCTCGGCGCTGACGCGCTTGAGGCGGACGAGCGGACCGGTGATCGGGTGGTCCGGACGGGCCATGACCGCGGCGAAGGAATTGCCGAGCTCGCGGCTTTCGCCGAGGTCGTACTTCTTGAGGATGTCGAAGCCCGCGGTGCTGCGGAAGCCGCCGACCATGGCGGCCATGGCGCGCGGAGCGAACTCCCGGTGGAAGCCCGCCTGCATGCTGACGAGATGCTTGTAGTAACCCTGGGCGGTCTCTTCGATGAGGGCGGCGAGGCGCTTCTCGTAGTCGGCGCGGTAGGCGTTGGTCGGGGCGTTCTTGCCGACGAGCAACGGATCGCGGATGACGGGGTTCGTCTGCGGCTCGATCACGGAGGCGAAGATGCCGTGGAGGGAATAGTAGTCGGCCGCCGGAATCGGGTCGAACTTGTGGTCGTGGCAGCGCGAGCAGGCGACGGTCAGGCCGAGGAAGCCCTTCGTCACGGCGTCGATGCGCTCGTCGATCGTGTCGTCGTTGTTCTGGAAGCGCTTGCCGACGGTGACGAAGCCGAGCGCGGCGAGGCGCGGGTCGTCCTTGGCGAGGTCGGGCAGGCGGTCGGCCGCGAGCTGCTCGATGATGAACTGGTCGTAGGGCTTGTCGGTGTTGAAGGCGTCGATGACGTAGTCGCGGTAAGTCCAGGAGCTGTCGAAGGTCTCGATGGTGCCGTTGCGCTTCAGGCCCTTGGTGTCGGAGTAGCGGGCGGTGTCGAGCCAGTGGCGGGCCCAGCGTTCGCCGTAGTGGGGCGAGGCGAGGAGACGGTCGACGGTGCGTTCGACGACGCTGGCCACGGCGCGCACGGGCTGGCCTTTACGTACGGCCATGGCGTCGTAAGCGAGCGCGGAGTCGTAGTCACGGGAGAAGGCGTCGACCTCGACGCTCGTGGGCGGCAGGCCGATCAGGTCATAGGAGAGGCGACGCAGCAGGGCTTCGCCGTCGGCGGCCGGGCTGGGCTTGAGGCCCTTTTCGTCGAGCTTGGCCATGATGAAGGCGTCGACCTCGTTCTGGCACCAGGCGGGGTTGCTGAGCTTGGTCGGCACCGCGTAGGTCTGGACGGGCTGGAAGGCCCAGTGCGCGCGCGCCTTGTCGGAGAGACCGGTAAGCTTCGCGCCGCCGGCGCCGGCGGGAGCGGGAGCGCCCATCTTGATCCACTGTTCGATCAGTCCGATCTGCGTGGCGGAAAGTTTGGCGCCGGCCTTGCGCGGCGGCATCGAGATATCGGGGTCGGCCTGATGGACCGCGACGACGATCAGCGACTTCTTGAGATCGCCAGGGACGACGGCCGCGCCGAGGTCACCGCCGGCCAGCATGCCCTGACGGGAATCCAAGATGAGTCCGCCCTTCGACACGCCCTTCTCCTTCGAGTGACATTCGTAGCAACGCTCGGTGAGGATCGGACGGATGTTCTTCTCGAAGAACTCGAGGCCGGCCGGATCCATCTTCGGCTCAGGGGCGTCGGCGGCGCCGAGGCCGGCGACGGAGACGAGGGCGAGCAGACGGAGGCTGACGGACAAGGACGGCATGGTGGTTTTAAGGGGGTGGGCGGCAGGGGGATTACCGCTAGTATTAAATACTCCCCTACGGCTAAAATGTTTCAACCAATTCATGCAGGATTAAGCCAATAAACGACGAGGCCGACCCCCTTACGGAGGCCGGCCTCGTTAAAAACCTGTCAAAAACGTCAGTTGACGTAGATGAACTCGTTCGAAAGCAGCAGAGCGTGGACGAGGAGCTCGGTCGGGGTCAGCGGCTCACGGGAGATCATCTCGCCCACGTTACGCAGGACGCCTTCGGCGCCGCCGCCGGTCACGGCCATCATCATGCTCTCTTCGCCGTCCGGAGCCATCACGGCAGGTCCCTTGGTCGAGGGGGCGGCGGTGCGGGCGACGGGCGTCACGGCCTTGCCGCGCTCACCGGCCTTGGTGGCGGGACGCAGTTTGGCGGTGGCGGCGCCCATCTTCTGCTTGGTCAGGAATTCCTGGGCCACGCGGATCTCATTGGAAGACGGACGACGCTGGAACATGCAGCGGAACATCGCGACGATGCGCTGGTCCTCGGACATCGCGTTGACGACGTCCTTGCGGGAGGCGACGGCGCGGGCGACGTCGACGGCCAGGGCGTTGTTCATGAAGAACAGGGCCTGCTGGGGCACGATGGTCGAGTTACGCTTCGTGTTCGACTGGTCGGGGTCGCCGTAGTCGAACTGCGAGAGGGTGTCGCTGAGGCGGCGGCGATCGACGTAGCCGTAGAGGCTGCGTCGGTAGCTGAACGGCTCGTCGGTGATGTTCGCAGGCTGGCCGCCGACGGTGGTGGTCATCTTGCCGGTGAGCAGGATCATCGAGTCACGGATGGACTCGAAGTCGAGGCGACGCAGGTTGCCGCGCCAGAGCAGACGGTTGCCGGCGTCGATCTTCAACGGATCGACCGGGCCCTTCTTGGCCACGAGCGGGTTCGCGGTGGGGTCGGAATCCAGGCGATACGTGTTGCTGAGCACGATCATGCGGTGAAGGCGCTTCATCGTCCAACCGTTCTCCACGAAGTCCGTGGCGAGGTAGTCGAGCAGCTCGGGGTGCGAGGGCTTCTCGGACATGTTGCCGAGGTCATCGGGCGTGTTCACGAAACCTTCGCCGAAGTGCTTGGTCCAGGTGCGGTTCACGGCCACGCGGGCGGTGATCGGGTTGTCCTTGGAGATGATGGACTGGGCGAACTCGTAGCGACCGCTGCCGTCGACGTACGGGCGGCGCTCGCCGACCGTGAGGATGTCGAGGAACTGGCGGGGCACGATCTCACCCTTGTTGTTCTTGTCGCCACGCTTGAACACGTAGCTGTCCTTCGCGCCTTCGGAATCCTGGACGACCATCGCGTGGCCGGGGACGCCCGGGTGGGAGAGACGGAGCTCGTTGATCTGCGGGTGACGGAAGTAGGCGACCGGCTCGCGGTTGCCGATGCCGCCGTAGATCGGACGGTTCTGCCAGTCCTGACAGAACTTACGCGTGCTGAAGAGGGAGATCATCTCTTCATTGTCGAAGATCTCGTCGTAGGACGGGATGGCCCAAGGATAGCCGGTCATCTCGGCGATGGCCGGGGAGGTCTTCTTCCACTCTTCGCCGGGCTTGGCCAGGAGGTTGAGGTGGGCGAGGATGGCGGCCTTGTTCTCGACGTAGATGCGCTGGTAGGCGGCGGCGACGTCGTGCATGGTCTTCGGCTTGATGTTACGCAGGCCGGCGGCGATGATCGGGTTCACGCGGTTCTCCGGATCATCGAGGTATTCCTTGAGGACGATCGGGGCGCGCTCGGCGAAGTAGACGAACGGCACGGAAGCCAGGGCGGCGAAGGGACCGGTGATGGGCGAGTCCTTCTGGATGCGCATGGCGGCGAAGTCCGTGTCGGACTGCAGGTCGATCTTGTAGCGGTCGGAGTATTCGCCGGCTTCGGCGGAACCGCCGCGGACGGTGGCGATCATGAGGCGGCCGGCCATCTCGTGGTCGTAGCGGGCGCGGGTCTCCCGCATGTAGCGGAAGAAGCCGGCGACCTGCTCGTCCTGGAGCTGGTTGAGTCGCTTGAGGAAGTCGGCGCGGGCGGCGGCGGTGTTGCCGGTGGCCGCGATGGGCGTCTGGTGCAGGGGCTCGACGATCGAGGCGAAGATGCCGTGCAGGGAGTAGTAGTCCTTGATCGGGATCGGGTCGAACTTGTGGTCGTGGCAGCGCGAACAGGCGACGGTCAGGCCGAGGAAGGCCTTGGTGGTCGTGTCGATGCGCTCGTCGATGGTGTCGTGGATGTCTTCGAAGCGCTTGCCGATGGTGATGAAGCCGAGGGCGGCGAGACGAGGATCGTCGGGAGAGATGTCCGGGATGCGGTCGGCGGCGATCTGCTCGACGACGAACTTGTCGTACGGCTTGTCCTCGTTCATCGCGTTGATGACGTAATCGCGGTAGGTCCAGGCGTAGGCGTAGCGGTAGTCGCGGAAGAGGCTGTCGCCCTGGTCGACCTGCAGGCCACGCGTGTCGGAGTAGCGCGCGGTGTCGAGCCAGTGACGGGCCCAGCGCTCGCCGTAGTGCGGCGAGGCGAGCAGCGCGTCGACCTGCTTGACGTAGACGGCTTCGACGTTGCCGGTCGGACGTCCGGTGCGGGCGGCGAGGGAGTCGGCGAGCGCGGCGCTGTCGCAGGCCTTGACGAAGGCGTCGACCTGCTCGGAGGTGGGCGGAAGGCCGATCAGATCATAGTAGACGCGACGAAGGAAGGCTTCGGGACCGGCGGCAGGATTAGGCTGCAGGCCCTTCTCTTCCAGCTTGGCGAGGACGAA
>RDYO01000019.1 GCA_004293385.1 Verrucomicrobiota bacterium | reverse complement strand
GGCCCGGTTGACGGAACGGAGCAGATAGGCCGCCACGACCTGCACGCCGTCGAAGGGCGCCCAGATGGCCGCGAAGATCAGCAGGCTCGAGGCGAGCGCCGCGGTCTCAGTCCCGGCCACGCCATAGGTTTCCATGAGCAACGGCCGCAGGAGGACCATGGCGAGGCCGTAAGCGCCCATCATGACGCCGCCGAGGATCATCGCGCCCAGGCCGACGGCCTGCACCTTGCGCGGATCCTTGGCCCCGTAGGCTTCGCCGACCCGGATGCCGGCGGCGATGCCGAGCCCGAGCGGCAACATGAAGGCGGCGGACGCGGTGCTGATGGCGACCTGGTGCGCGGCCTGCGCGGTGGCGTTGATCCAACCGGCCATGACGGGCACGACCGCGAAGATGCCGACTTCGCTGAGGCTGTGCAGTCCCGCCGGCCAGCCGGTGGTGAGCAAGCGGCGGAAGACGGCGAGCTGGAGGCCGTCGCCCCAGCGGACTTCGCCGCGGCCCGGCGTGTACCAGAGGCCGACGAGCATCAGGATGCGCGACACGAGCGTGGCCCAGCCGGCGCCGGCCAGGCCCATCGCCGGGAAGCCCCAGTGGCCGAACATCCAGAGCCAGTTGAAGAAGACGTTGGCGAGGATGCCCGCCGCCAGCCAGGCCAGCGAGATCCACGGCTGATGCTGCGAATCGCGATGCCCGCGTAGCGCATGGAAGGCCAGGCCCGGCACCATGGCCCAGGCCATGATGACGAAGAAGTCATGCGTCTCGGCGGTGACCTCCGGCGACGAACCGAGCAGCGGCAGGAACTGCGCGGCGGCGTGCGTGAGCGCGGCGGTGACCACCCCGATGGCGAGCGCGAGCACCATGCCGTGACGCAGGATCGCCGGGGCGGATTCCTCGACGCCGGCACCGTTGTCCTGCGACTGATAGACGGCGATGGCCCCGACGACCCCGATGCCGAAGACGTATGGGATGTAGTTGAGGTTCGAGGCCAGGGCCGATGCGGCGAGGGCGGTCTCCCCGAGGTGCCCCGCCATGGCGACGTCCACGACGAACATCAGGCCGTAACCAAGCATGCCGAGCATGATCGGGACGGCGAGCTTCAGCGTGGGTCCGATTTCCGAACGGATGGTAGGAACGTTGGCCAAGGCCCCCAAGAGGAGCCGAACGTCCCGCCGAGGCGAGTCAGTTCTTCGGCCGGCGGTTCAGCGTGTAATACGCGTCCGCATGATCCAGCGACTCGCCGGCGGCCGACCGGAGTCCGTCCGCATGCAGCTCGTGGATGTAAAGTTCGCGGAGTCCGTCGACCTTGAGCCGCACGCTGAGCCCGTCCGCGGCGACCTGGACGCCGGTGATCGGGTTCGGGGCGGTCTGGATCTCGTCGCTGCCGTAGGCGCTCGAATAGAAGAGCGTGTAGTTGGTCATGCGGTAGGACGCGAGGTCCCCGGCCCGGGCGACGTCGACAGGCTTGGTGAAGGTGAGTTCAAACCCGTCCGGCTTGGCCTTCATCTCCTTGATGGCGAAAGGGGCGTTACCGTTGAAGCGCAGGCGCTGCAGGCCGTAGGCCTTGGTGCCGAGCGAGGACCAACCTCGGCTGGTCATGCCGACCATGAGCGAACCGTCCGGTGCGAAGTTGAGGCGCACGATGCCGGAGGCGAAGCCGCCGACGAACGGGAAGCAGGCGCCTTGGTACTCGCCGTCGACCTTCTCCATGAAGACGCGACTGATCTTGGCGTCGGTGAACTCGGCCACGAACATCTGGCCGTCGAAGGGGCCGAACTTGCCGCCGGCATCGCACGTGACGAGGTCGGTGCCGCTCCGGCCGACCTTGTTATAAGGCATCCAGACGGCGGGCGGGCGCATCTCGGGCAAGGCTTTCACGGCCTCGGGATAGGGACGCTTCTCCGGAATCTTGGCGGAGAGTTTGAGCGGCGACCCGGGGCGGTTCTCGGAAGCGATGCCTTCGGGATTCAGGAAGAACGCGCCTTTGCGGAGATGGTAGATCGGCGTGGTCGGGATCCAGGTGCCCTGCTGGTCGACGCAGAACATGTCACCGGCGAGGTTGGTGCCGAGTCCGCAAGGCGACCGCATGCCGGCCACCATGGGCACGAACTTGCCGTCCTTATCGAGGATGCCACCCCAGCCGCGCCACGGCGCCTTGTTGTCCGAGTGGTCGCCCATGTCGAGGTTGAGGGTGATCCAGAGCTGACCCTGGCCGTCGCGCTTGGGTCCGTAGGCGTAACCATGGTAGGCGCCGGAGACGTTCCAGCCGGCACCGGCGGTGAGGTATTCGTCGGCGACACCGTCTCCGTTCGTGTCACGCAGACGCGTGGTCTCGGTCCGCTGGGTCACGAGCAGATCCTTGCCGTCGCGCAGAAGACCGAGCGGTTCGTGCAATCCCGAAGCGAAGAGCTGGTAAGTTACCTTGTCGGGCTTGGGCGTGAGGACGCCATCGAGCAGCCAGACCTCTCCTTTGCGGATCGTGAGCGCAAGCTTGCCGTCCGCGGTCCAATCCATGCCGCTGACTTCGAGGGCGAGGCCGTCACCCGGCTTCCAATCCTTGGCGCGCGTATCCGCCGCGGTGCTCGCGGTCAGGATGTCGGCGATGTCATAGGACGCCGCGGAAAGCGAGGCGGCGGCGAAAAGGACTAAGGAGGCGGCTTTCATTTCCAAAGGTAAGTGAAGACGCGACGGCCGGGCTCGGGATGATGCTTCACGTCCATGGCCATCCCGGCGGGGTGATGGATCGTCGGGGCGAAGTCAGGCGTGGGGGCCCAGGTGACGGTGCGGCGCAGGCCGTTCTCGATGCCTTCGTAAGTCTCTTCGACCCTCACGCCGCCCTGCTCGTTCAAGAACGTGGGGTTACCTTTGGCGTCAAGACGATAGCCGAGGAAACGTCCGGCGGGCTTAGGCCAGGCGACGACCTGTTCGCCGATGGGCTTCTCGAAGGTCGGGAAGCGCGAGAACCAGGTCAGGTAGGCGTCGAAGAATCGGCCCTTCCACGCCAGGCCCGGACCACCCTTGTCGCCATCATAGGCGAGGTTCACGCCGGTCGGGAAGCCGACGAGGACCGCGCGCACGCCGACACCATCGAGGAACGCACGCTGCACGACGGGGCGATCCTTAGGCACGATCTCGAACTCGCCGTTGCGGTTCTGCGGGAAGCCTTCGGGTTCGCCGTTCGCGCTCTCGGCGAACTTATAGATCGCGGCGATCTGCTTGTCGGTATCACCGCCGAGGATCGTGGGGTTGAAGGATTTTCCGCCGGGCCAGAACGAGGGCATCAGCGTGCCCGGACGATAGCCCGCCGGATGGATGAGGTACTCGCGCAGCCAGCCTTCCTGCAGACGCGCGGCGATATTGCTGATGTCGGGACCTTGGACTCCCAACGACGGACGGTCACCCCAGCGGTGGCACGTGATACAGCCCGCCCCGCCCTGCGTGCCCAGCAACTTGCGGCCGGCGGTGTCATCGCCGCCTTCGAACTTCAGAGGCGCACGGGCGTCGGCGACGCCGAGCAGCTTGGCGAGATCCGCGACGGCCGGGCCGTAATACGGCATCTTGGTCTTCAGGTAAGGACGGATGCGATAGGGCTCGCCGCTGTAGTGGGTCGTGAAGAGATCAGCGCCCTTGGCCGCCGGGCGCTCCGTGAGCACGTTGGCGAGCCATTCCGGACGGAGCTTGCCGCCGACACCGGTGAGAGGCGGCGGATAGCGGCCGGTGTCGCCGAGATTATGGTCACCCTGGAAATAGGCCTTACGGGCGGCGTCTGGTCCGCCGAGTCCGTCGCGCTCATGGCAGGCGACGCAGTTGAGGGCGTGCAGAGTGAGATCGGCGGCGAGCTTAGGCGAAGCGGCTTCGTCCTTCTTCGCAAGAAAGAGCTTCAACGAGGCGCGCTGGGCGTCGGACAAAGCATAGCGCGGGCCCTTAGTGTGATCGGCGTCCAGACAACCACCTTCGTTCTTCTTCAAGGCCACGGGCTTGGCCGCGGCGTCCTTGGGCAGGTCGTGGCAGGCGGCGCATTGGCCGGCGATGACGGCCTTGCGGCCGGCGATCGCGAGATTCTTGTCGGCGGCGACGGACACGACCGGCACGTCCGTGCGCCCGTCACTGCCCTGGAATTCAAGCAGGTAGCCCGCGATGTCGACGGCATCCTGCCGTACCATCGTGGTCTTCGGCATGCGTCCGTCGGTGCGCACCTTGAGCGGATCGACGATGAAGGTCGCGAGGCTATCGAGGCTGTACTTGGCCTTCAGGTCCCCGAAGGCGACGCTGCGATGGGTGAACTCCGCATCCTTGGGCAGGCCATCGGGCGGGACGAAGCCCTTGCCCGGCGCATGGCAGGCCACGCAGCCCAGCGTATTGAAGAGCTCACCGCCCCGGGCGCCGTTCACGTGCATGATCTTCGCCGGAGCCTTGGAGGCGGTCTTCGGCTTCAACGAGGCGAGGTAATGCTCGATCGCGAGGAGCGTCTGAGCGTCGGCCTTCGCGAGGACCTGCGGCATGACCGTACCGGGATGCACGGAGGCCGGATCGGCGATGAACTTGCGCAACCATTCGGAACGGACGCGCTGGTTGACGGTGGCGAGCGCGGGCCCGCGCATGGCCGGTAGGCCGGTCACGCCGCCATGGCAGTTCACGCAACCGAGCTCATTGTAAAGGAGACGACCGCCTTCGACCGTCGGCGTCGCGGCGTGGAAACGCTCGAAGCCCGTGACGAGCGGTTCGGCGCCCAGCGCGGCGCCGGCGAGAAGGATGGCGGTCCGGAAGATCATGCCGTCTCGCGGACGCACTTCTCCACGTAGGCACGCGACTCGTTGATGAGGGCGGTGACTTCGGCGGTGGTCGGCATGACGGGGATGCCCCGGGGCGTCGGATGCATGAACAGCTCGACCTGGCCGTTGAAACGGATGTCGCGCAAGGCCTTCACGACCGGGCGGTAGTCCAGCTTGCCGCGGCCGGCCATCTGGCGGAGTTCCTCTTCCTTCGTCGCCTTCTTGAAGATGCCCTCGGAGTGCTCCTGGAAATACATGAACGGCAGGTTCTTGGCGCCGAGGTCACGCAGGAGCGCCGGAATCTGGTCGGCCCATTCGTGCAGGTGATGCGGCGCGAAGGCCACGCCCAGCGCGGGGGACTTGTTCAGCTCCGCGAAGGCGCGGAGGGAGTCCGGATGATGCAGCGCCTGGTTCGAGTGGTTCTCGATCGCGATGCGCACGCCGAGCTCTTCAGCCTTGGCCGCGTGCGGCTTCATCTCCTCGAGGAACTTCGCGATGGCGGCCTTGGCGGCCGCTCCCGCAGGATTCTTCGGCCCGGTGCTGCCGCAGACGACCGTCGTGCCGCCGTGCTGTTTCACCCAGGCCATCTCGTCCTGGAGCTTGAACGGTCCGAGCGGATAACGGGTGCTCACGCCGACCTTGACGCCATGCTGCTTCAGCAAGGCCGCGAAGGCGACGTCGCCGAGCGCGGCCGCCTGCTCGCGCTGGTCTCCGTGCACCTTGCACCAGAGGTCGATCGACTCGCTGCCGGTCTTGGCGACCTCGGGCAACACCTCGGCGAGCGGGGCGTAGCCGTACATCGCGGACGACAGCACGTAGCGCAGTCGGAAAGGCTCCGCGGACTGGGCCCGCAGGGCGGGCGCGGCGGCGACCGCGGCGGCGGCGAGGCCGGCGGAACGGAGGAAGTCGCGACGGGAAAGCATGGGCTTACTTCTTGGCGACTTCGGCCTCGAGCATCTTGATCCACGGGCCGACGAAGGCGCCGTTGTCATGGAAGGTGCGTCCGCTGACCATGTTCCGGTCGATGACGACGGGGGCGTTGACGAACACGCCGCCGCAGACTTCGAGGTCGAACTTGCACTTCGGCACGGTGGCCATGCGCAGGCCCTTCACGATGCCGGCGCGGGCGGGGATCTCGACGCCGTGGCAGACGCTCATCATCGGCTTCTTGTTCTCCCAGAACCAGCGGGTGGCGGCGAGCAGGGCCTCGTCTTCGCGGAGATACTCCGGAGCGCGGCCGCCGCTGAAGAAGATGCCGACGTATTCCTCAGGCTTGATGTCCTTGAAGGCGATGTCGGCGTTGATGGTATAGCCCTCCCACTCCTTGGTGATCGTCCAGCCCGGCTTCACCTCGTGGAGCACGGTCTGGTAGACGCGCTTCTCGGGCGTCGCGAAGACGGGCTGGAAGCCGGCCTCCTGGAGGCGGTACACCGGGTACATCGTGTCGAGCAGTTCCGTGGCGTCGCCGATGACGATCAGCACCTTGGGCTTCTTAGCGTTCTCCGGCTTGTCGGCGCCCGACGAGATCGAGGCCTGGTTCTTGTTGTCGATGAGGCCGGCGGCGGAAACGAGCGAGCACAGGCCGAGCAGGCCGACGGTGAGGAGGCGGAGTTTCATGGGGTGGTAGGACTATATCCTTTCTTGCCCGTAAAGTCATTACAGGTATGATGCACTAAAAGTAAGGTTTTTGGTCAAAGCCATGCCCGCCCCCGTCCATCGCCGCGCCCCGCGGGTCGCCCTCCTCATCGAGACCACCCGTACGTACACCCGCGAGCTCCTCGCCGGCGTCCGCAGCTACGTGGCGGCCCACGGGCCTTGGTCGACCTACCTCGAACTCCGCGCCTTGGACTCCTCGCCCCCGACCTGGCTGAAGGACTGGGACGGCGACGGCATCCTCACCCGCACCTTCAGCGCGGAGACTTCCAAGCTGGTCGCGGCCACGGGGCTGCCCGCCGTCGAACTGCGCTCCACGCACTTCGCCGGTGGCCGGCCGTTCGTCGGCTGCGACAACGTGGACATCGGCCGCATGGTGGCGGAGCACTTCTATGAGCGGGGCTTCCGGCACTTCGCGGCCTACAGCCAGCGCAACGAGCAGTTCTTCGTCGAGCGCGTGGCGAACTTCAAGAAGGTCGTCCGCGGCTACGGCCATCGTTGCCTGGAGCTCCCGGAGGACCACCCGGAACGCGTCCCGGACTGGGAGCAGAGCCAGGCGCGCCTCATCCAGTGGATCGCGCAACTGCCCAAGCCGGTGGGCATCTTCGCCTCGACCGACCAGCTCGGCGTACGCCTGCTCGAGGCCTGTCAGACCGCCGGCGTGGCGGTCCCCGAAGAAGTCGCCGTCGTCGGGGCCGAGAACGAGGAGACGCTCTGCAGCTTCACCACCCCGCCCCTCTCCAGCGTGCGTTTCGACGGCCATGCCGTGGGCTTCGCCGCCGCCGAGCTGCTGGACCGCCTCATGCGCGGCAAGTCCTCGCGGGCCAAGCCGACGCTGCTCGCCCCGAAAGGCATCGAGGTACGCGGTTCGTCCGGCGAACGGGTCATCAGCGACCGGCTCGTCGCCCGGGCGGTCGCCCTCATCCGCGAAGGGGCCACGCGCGGCCTCGACGTGAATGAGCTCGCCGCGAAGCTCGGCGTCTCGCGCAGCACGCTGGATCGTCGCATGAAGGCGGCGTTGAAGCGCTCGCCTAAGGACGAGATCCTGCGCGTACGCTTCCACGAAGTAGAACGGCTCCTGCGCGAGACCAACCTGACGATCGACCTCATCGCCGAGCAGACGGGCTTCACGCACAGCCATTACCTGCAGGCCGCGTTCAAGGCCCGGACCAAGCTGACGCCGGGGAAGTTCCGCCGCGCGCAGGCCTGATCAGCGCCGCAGGCCGACGATATCCTCGGGCTCAGCCCAGGCGAAGAGCTTCGCCTTGGAACCCACCCGCTGACGAGGATTGGCTTCGGCGATCCGTAGGACCGTGCCGGACGGCGTCTTGAAGTCGTGCAGGGAGACATCGCCCTGGAACAGCGAAGCCACGATCGCTCCGGCGAAGGCGTTCTCATCGGGCGCCATGAGGTCGAGCTTCAGGCACTCCGGACGGATGCAGACGGTGATCGCGTCACCCGCGGCCGGAGGCTCACCGGGCGTGGCCAAGGCGCCGCGGACTTCGCCCACGGGGGTCTCCGCCACGAACTCGCCCGCGCCGACCTGCGTGACCTTGCCGGGCACGAGGTTAGCGGCGCCGAGGAAGGTCGCAGTCCAGCTGTCCGCCGGGCGACGGTAAAGGTCGATGGGGCGTCCGGCCTGCACGATCCGGCCGCTGCGCATGACGGCCAAGCGGTCGGCCATGGCATAGGCGTCCTTCTGGTCGTGCAGCACGCAGAGGACCGTCACGCCCGTCGCGCGCACCAAGCCGCGGATGGCCTCACGGACCTCCAAGCGCGAAGCCGCATCGAGATTGCTCAACGGCTCGTCGAGCAGGAGGAACTCCGGCCGGAGCGCGAGCGCCCGGGCCAGGGCCACGCGTTGCTGCTGGCCGCCGGAGAGTTCCTGCGGACGACGGTCGGCCCAGGCGTCGGCGCCGACCAAGCGGAGCGCTTCGAGGGCGCGCGCCTTGATCTCCGCCGCGGAGAGTTTTTCCGCGTCGAGGGAGAAGGCCGCGTTCTCGAGCACGCTGAGATGCGGGAAGAGCGCGTAGTTCTGGGGCACGAAACCGAAGCCACGGGCGGCCGCCGGCGTGAAAGTGATGTCGCGGTTATCCAGGAGCATCGTGCCGCCCTGCGATTCCTGCTGACCCGCGAGCAACTTAAGGAGCGTAGTCTTGCCGCTACCCGACGGCCCGAGCAGGCAGCAGAGGGTGCCGGTCTCCACGACGAGGTCCACCCCGTCGAGGACGACGGCGGATCCGAACTGACGGCGGAGGCCGGTGAGGCGGAGGGTGGGCACGGGCCGAACCTAGGCCGAAGCCCCGCCGGGGCGCAAGGTCGCCCGCCGTCTGTGAATGCTTTCCGCCCGGACTTCGGCTTCCCACGCTTGCCACGGGGCCGGTTTCGGGCAAGTTGACGGCTCCCATGCGTAACGACGACGAAGACGAGGACGAGAAGACCCCGGCCGCCCCCAAGGACGGCGGCCCGAGCGCCATGCTCATCCAGAAGAAGTTCCTCGAACAGCGGAAGATCTTCCTCTGGGGCGCCGTCGAAGACGCCTCCGCCCGCGACATCGTCGAGAAGCTCCTGTACCTGGACGGCATCGACCCCGGCAAGGAGATCACCTTCTACATCAACACCCCGGGCGGCTCCATCACCTCCGGCATGGCCGTCTATGACACCATCCGGATGATCTCCTCCCCGGTGAAGGTCGTCGTGACCGGCATGGCCGCCTCGATGGGCTCGATCCTCCTCCAGGCCCCTAAGGAGAAAGGCAACCGCCTGCTCTTCCCCCACTCCCGCGTGATGATCCACCAGCCGCTCATCATGGGCCGCATCCAGGCCACGGCCGTGGACATCCACATCCAGGCCCAGGAGATGGAACGCCTGCGTACCGAACTCAACGAGATCCTCGCCAAGGCTTCGAAGCAGAAGATCGAGAAAGTCACCAAGGACACCGACCGCGACTTCTACATGACCGCCGAGGAGGCCATCGAGTATGGCCTCGCCGACGCGATCGTGAAGAAGCTCTGAGTCGGACCGCACGCGCATGGGCATCGGCGACCGGGCCTACATGCGGAACCAGCGCCTCGCGCGGGAGCCGATCTCGGTAACCGCGTGGGTCGTCGGGGTGCTGGTCGCTTTCTTCATCCTCGGGCTGATCCAGGAATCCGCCGGCGCCAGCTTCCTCGGCTGGGCGATGCTGCGCGAGAGTTCGCCGATGGCCTGGCAGTGGGTCACCCACGGCCTGCTGCACGACGGCTTCTGGCACCTCCTCGGCAACTGCCTCATCCTCTGGTGGACGGGCGCCATCGTCGAACGTGAGCACGGCCCGCGCGCGCTCCTCGCGATCCTCGGCGCGGGCACGCTCTTCGGCGCCCTCGCCTGGGCGCTCACCGGCCTGGGCGGGGATCGCTCTGGCCTGCTGGTCGGAATCTCTGCCGGCGTCTACGCGCTCATGCTCGTGGCGCTCCTCGACAAGCTCGACCACCAGATCACGTTGCTGCTGTTCTTCTTCCTGCCGGTGACGCTCAAAGTCCGCTGGCTCCTCATCGCGATCACCTTGTTCACGGCGCTGGGCTGGGCCTTCGCCGAACTGCCGGGTCGTCACGCCTGGCCGCAGTGGCACGCCGCCTGGAACGACTCGATCGCCCATTCGGCCCACCTCGGCGGCCTGGTGCTAGGCTGGCTGGCCTATCGCCGGCTTAATCAGACAAATCTGCGCGTCCAGGACGCTCAGGGTTACGTGAAGACCTCTGAACCAGACGATGCCAGCGCGATCGCCCGCGACGCCTACGCCGCGGAAGAGATTTCAAGCGGGACGAATAATGAGGCGAAATCCCCAGCCAGCCTGACCAAGACCCAAGCCCGTGCGGAATTAGACACGCTCTTGGACAAGATTTCGGCCGGGGGATTCGGCTCGCTCACGGTCGGCGAGAAACGTAGGCTTGAAGAACTCAGCGCCCGCCTACGCTGACACCCCACCCCACTTTTATGCGACTCCGCTTTTCCCTCCTGCCGGTCCTCCTGGCAGCGCTGGTCTCCGCCCAGACCGGCGGCTTCACCACCACGCAGTCGATGCTGCTCGAGACGCGCGCCACGGCCGCCCTCCTCGAGAAGCTCCACATCAGCAAGAAGGACATGGGCTCCATCGACATGAACTCGGTGGTGCGCACCTACTGCGAGAATCTCGACGGCGCGAAGATGTATTTCACGGCCAAGGAGGTCGACGAGTTCGTCACGCGTTATGGCAAGACCCTCGATCTCTACCTCCAGCGCGGCAACCTGACCCCGGGCTTCGAGATCTACGCCCTGTTCAAGAAACGCGTCACGGAACGCACGGCGAAGAACCTCGCGCTGCTCGACCGTCCGATCGACCTCACGCAGCCGGGCACCTTCCCGCTCGACCGCAAGAAGGCCGAGTGGCCCGCCACCCCGGAAGACGCCGACGCCCTCTGGGAGCGCCGCCTGCGTCTCGACATGCTTTCCGAACTGCTCGGCGAAGACCGCTCGGGCAAGTCGGCCAAGGAGGCCGCCCTGCCGGAGATCACCCCGGCCAAGACGCAGGAGGCCATCACCCGCCTCAAGAAGCGCTACGAGAAGGGCCGCACTTACCTCGACTTCGACCAGCATGAGGTCGAGGAGATCTTCCTGAATTCCTACTCCAGCCAGTACGACCCGCACTCGACCTTCTTCTCCCAGCAGTCGCTGGAGGAATTCGAGATCGCGATGCGCAACTCGCTCGTGGGCATCGGCGCCACGCTCTCCGACGAAGATGGCACCTGCGTCGTCAAGGACCTCCTCCCGGGCGGCCCGCTCGACCTCTCCCGCCAGGTGAAGCCGGGCGACAAGATCATCGCGGTCGGGCAGGACGAAGCCGGCGAGATGGAAGACATCGTCGGCATGCGCCTCTCCAAGGCCATCAGCCGTATCCGTGGCAAGCAGGGCACGACGGTGCGCCTCCTCATCGACATGGCCGCCGGCGGCCGCAAGACCGTCACGCTCAAGCGCGACCAGATCAAGCTCGTCGGCCAGATGGCCTCGGCCAAGGCCATCGAAGTCCCCTCGGGCGGCAGCACCGCCCTCCTCGGCGTCATCGAGCTCCCGTCCTTCTACGGCAAGAACCAGGACGGCACCGGCTCCAGCCCCTCCGCCGACATCGAGCAGCTGCTCATCAAGCTGAAGGCGATGGGCATCAAGGCCGTCATCATGGACCTCCGGAAGAACGGCGGTGGCCTGCTGAACGAAGCCGTCGACATCTCGGGCCTGTTCATCCCGAAGGGCTCGGTGCTCCAGGTGCGCGACAGCCAGGGCCGCTCCGAAGACTACCGCGACGAGGACGAGAAGGTCGTCTGGGACGGGCCGCTGGTGGTGCTGACCTCCAAGCTCTCCGCCTCGGCTTCCGAGATCTTCGCCGGCGCCATGCGCGACCATCGCCGCGCCATCGTGGTCGGCGACATGACCACCCACGGCAAGGGTTCGGTCCAGAACATCATCGAGCTGAGCCGCTTCGACCGCAGCCTCAAGTCGGCCGTCAAGGTGACCATCCAGAAGTGGTACGCACCCAGCGGTTCTTCCATCCAGCTCAAGGGCGTGCCGGCCGACATCGTGGTGCCCTCCGTCTACTCGGTGCTGCCCGTCGGCGAAGGCGACCTCGAGCGCGCCCTGCCCTGGGATTCGGTGACGCCCACGCTGACCAAGCCCGACGAGGGCGATTGGCTGAAGGCGAAGATCTCCGAAGGGCTCATCGCCACGCTGGCCGCCAACTCCGCCCGCCGTCAGTCCGAACTCCCGGAATTCCTCACGCTCTCCCGCACGATCGACTGGACCAAGAGCCGGCAGGTCCGCAAGGAGGTCTCGCTCTCGCTCGACCAGCGTCGCACCGAACGGAAGGACGACCTGGAATTCCGCGAACAGGTCCGCCGCGAGCTGACCGATTACGCCAAGCAGTCCTTCAAGGTGAGCGAAGTGAAGCTCGATGCGGCCATCGAACAGGAGAAGAAGGAAGGCCCCGGCGCCGCCGCCAAGATGAAGCGCAGCGCGCGCATGCGCGATCCGCTCGAAGACGACGAGTGGCCGGAATACGACATCCAGCTCCAGGAAGCCCTGCGCATCGCCGCCGATTGGACCGCGCTCACCGCCGGCTCCGTCGCCGCCGCCACGCCGAAGGAAGCGAAGAAGAAGTAAGCCTCTTGTCCGCTCCGATCAAGGCCGCCCAACCGGGCGGCCTTTTTATTTTTGCTACGTTCGCCGCAACGCGGCCTGGTAGGGCTGACCACCCTTGGTCAGCCGTTCGCAGCGGTTGAGCGAGGGCGCTCAACCCTACCTTCTGGGCCTCTTCTGGATCAGCTGCCTCCCTTGTCAACCGGCCAACTGGCCAACCGGTCAACTCGCTGTCTTTTCCATTCTGCCCTCGATTCAGTCCTCCGTTAGTCGGCCTCCCCCATACTCTATACTCTCAATCAGTCCGCCCCACTTTGATTTGCCGACCCGCCTTCCCCCCGACAACTTCTCCCCATGCTCTCCCCCGAAGCGCTGGCTTACGGCACCCTGCTGATCACGGGCTTCCTCGCCCTGCGTCGTTCCCGTCGCGCGGGCCTCGCCCTGCGCCGCCAATACGGCGTCGTCGAAGGTCGTCCGGTCCAGCTCCACACGCTCACGAACGCCCGCGGCATGGAAGTCTCGGTCTGCGAATTCGGCGCGACGCTGACCTCGATCCGCGTACCCGACATCCATGGACGCCTCGGCGAAGTGACCCTGGGTCTGCGTTCCCTCGAAGACTACGTCGCCGGCAATCCGTTCCTCGGCAGCACGGTCGGCCGCTATGCCAACCGCCTTGCCGGGGGGCAGCTGACCCTCGACGGCCAGACGATCGCCCTCGCCCAGAACAATAACGGCAACCACCTCCACGGCGGCCTCCGCGGTCTCGACAAACGTATCTGGCAGTCCGAAGCCCTCCGTACGGAGTCCGCCTCCTCGGTACGCTTCAGCTACGTCAGCCCGGCCGGCGAAGAAGGCTACCCGGGCACGCTCAGCGTGACGGTCACCTACACCCTGGCCGACCAGAGCGACGAACTGACGATCGACTTCGCGGCCACCACCGACGCCCCGACGGCATGCAACCTGACGAACCACGTCTTCTTCAACCTGGCCGGCCAAGGCAGCATCCTCGACCACGCGGTGACGCTGCGCGCCGACCAGCTCGTGCCCGTCAGCCCGACGCTGATCCCGACGGGCGAGCTCATGGACGTCGGCGGCACGCCGTTCGACTTCCGCCGCCCGCACACCCTCGGCGAGCGCATCGGCGCTCCGCACGACCAGCTGCGCCGCGCCCGCGGTTACGACCACTGCTACGTCCTCGGTCCGGACAAGTCCCTCAAGTCCGCCGCCTTCGTCAGCGAACCCACGAGCGGACGCACGCTCGAAGTCCTCACTGACGCCCCGGGCCTGCAGCTCTACACCGGCAACTTCCTCACCGGGACCGTCCAAGGCCGCTGGGCGAAGCCCTTCGCCTTCCGCCAAGGCTTCTGCCTCGAGCCCGGCCTCTTCCCAGACTCGCCGAACCAACCGGACTTCCATCGCATGGGCTACCCGAGCGGCATCCTGCGTCCCGGCGAACAGTACTCCCAGAAGCTCGTCTTCCGCTTCGGCGTCTCCCGGTAATCTGCAGGCAGGGACAGCACCACGTGCTGACCTAGCAAGCCGCCCACCCGGGCGGCTTTTTTGTTGGGCGCGTTCGAGAGGTAGGGCTGACCACCCTTGGTCAGCCGCGGTTGAGCGAGGGCGCTCAACCCTACCCAAAGCCCGACTCAAAGGGCAGCACGCGGCACTGCCCTAGCCTCTATTTACCGGCCACTTCCGCGCGGGCCTTGGCGATGACGTCGGCGAGCTTCACCACTGCTCCGCCCTGACGCTTGCTCTCATCGGCGGCTTCCATGAACGCATAAAGTTCGAGGGTTTCTTCAGGAGAGACCGGTGCCTTGCCGGTGCGGAACATCTTCAGGATCGCTTCAAGCAGGACTTCGTAGCCGTCGAACTTTCCGATCGCGGCTTCGCCTTTCTCGCCAACGGCCTTGCCGCCGTAGGGCCCGCCCTTGGCCTTACGGTCCGCTTCGCGATAGATGCCCACGCGGCCGTCGGCCCAATTGCCGGTGACCTGGATCAAGCCTTCAGGCGATTTATCGCGCTTAACGGAGACGCATCCCGTGCCCATGACGGTGTAAAGGCTTTCGCAGCCGTGGACGCCATACCAGTAGAGGTCGGGGTGATGCGGCTCGAGGCTGGCCGGGCTGGTCGCATAGGCCGTCTTGACCTTGCCGATCGAACCTTGCGCGACGGCCTGCGTGCCGGCGGCGAAGCGGAGCGACGAAGAGCAGAAGTAAATCGTGCCGGCTTTCTTGGCGGCTTCCTGGATGCGGATGACATCGGCAAGCGAGCCGGCGATAGGTTTGTCGATGAACACGGGCTTGCCTGACTTCAGCACCGGGAGCAGCTGCTCGAGGTGCACGCGGCCGTCGTTCGATTCCAGCAGCACGCAGTCGACCTGCGCGCAGAGTTGCTCGATCGAGCCGACGATCTCCACGCCCATGCCCTTGAGCTTCTCGGCATACTCGGGCACGCGCGAGGTGCTCTCGGGGATATCCTTGCTGCCTTGCGCGTAGGCGCGTGTCACCCGGAACCCGGCGAACTTCGCGGCATCAGCCGGGTTCTTAGGGCCTTTATTGAGGACCGTCGTGAAGGCCACGACGTGCGAGGTATCGAGGCCGATGATGCCGACCTTCTTGGACGTCTCTTCGGCGAAGAGCGAAGCAGTGCAGGCGATCGCGCAGGCGAACAGACGGCTGAGTCGGGGTAAGCTCATGCCGATTCGTAATTCCACGCGGCCGGACTGACAAGCCCGCGGGCCGTCGGTTAATGCGAACCTTCGAGCAATTGCCACACCCGCCAGGCCATGAGCAGTCCCAGGGCCGTCCAGAGCACCCCGAGCGCGCGATCGACCCAGCGGATCGTGGCGGCGTCCTTGAGGCGCACGCGCAAGCGGTCACCAAGGAACGCGTAGAAACTCATCACGCCGATTTCCGCCCCGAGCGTGCATAAGAGGAAGACGCCGGTGGTCGACCACGCGAACCC
>RDYO01000127.1 GCA_004293385.1 Verrucomicrobiota bacterium | reverse complement strand
CCTTCCATCAGCGGTCCTTCGATGACGAGCAGCGGGCGGCCCAGCTTCACGCGGGCCTCTTCGGTGTCGGCGACGACGTGTTCGTCGAGGCCTTTCACCAGGGCGTGGGAGAGGCGGGCGTCGACGTCGAGCTTACGCCATTCGTTCTTCTTGGAGTTATCGACCTCTGTCTTGCTCCCGGCGAAGCGCGGGGCGGCTTCCAGCAGGCGTTCGGTGGCGTCTTCGCGGCGGCAGAGGACGAGGTCCTCGACGAGCTCGCGGAGCTCCGGCTCGATCTCGGTGTAGACCTCGAGCATGCCTGCGTTGACGATGGCCATGTCGAGTCCGGCCTTGATCGCGTGGTAGAGGAAGACCGAGTGGATGGCCTCGCGGACCTTGTTGTTGCCCGCGAAGGCGAACGAGACGTTGGACAGGCCGCCCGAGGTGCGGGCGCCGGGGCAGCGGCGTTTGATCTCCGCGACGGCCTCGATGTAGTCGAGCGCGTAGCGGTCATGTTCCTTCATGCCCGTGCCGACCGTGAGGATGTTCGGGTCGAAGATGATGTCCTGCGGGTCGACGCCGGCTTCCTGGGTGAGGATCTCGTAGCCGCGCACGCAGATGCGGACCTTGTCCGCGAAGGAGGCGGCCTGGCCCTTCTCGTCGAAGGCCATGACGATCATCGCGGCGCCGTAGCGGCGGCAGAGGCGGGCACGGCGGACGAACTCCTCGTGGCCTTCCTTGAGCGAGATCGAGTTCACGATGGCCTTGCCCTGCACGCAGCGCAGGCCGGCCTCGATGATGTCGAAGTTCGACGAATCGATCATGAACGGCACCCGGGCGATGTCCGGCTCGGTCGCCGCCATGTTCAGGAACTTCGTCATCGCCGCGACGCCGTCGAGCAGGCCCGCGTCGAAGTTGATGTCGATGACCGTGGCGCCGGCTTCTATCTGCTGCTTCGCCACGCCGAGGGCGGCGCGGTAGTCGCTCTTCTCGATGTGGCCCTTGAAGATCCTCGAGCCGGCGACGTTGGTGCGCTCGCCGACGTTCACGAAGGTGCCGGGTCCGCCGATGATGTTCAGCGGCTCGAGACCGGAGAGCTTCAGCGCCCGCGGGACTTCGCCCGGGACGCGGGGCGGGTATTTCTCGGTGCGGCGGCGGATGGCGGCGATGTGGCCGGGCGTGGTGCCGCAGCAGCCGCCGAGGATGTTGACCAGGCCGTCGCGGGCGAAGGTCTCGAGGATGGCCGCGGTGTCTTCGGGGCCTTCGGGGAAGCCCGTCGGCGAAAGCGGATTAGGCAGGCCGGCGTTCGGATAGCAGGAGACGTAGATGTCGGCCTTCTTCGCCAGCTCGGCGATGTGGGGGCGCATCTGCTCGCCGCCGAGGGCGCAGTTCATGCCGATGCTGATCGGCTGGGCGTGGCGGACGGAATTCCAGAAGGCCTCGGTCGTCTGGCCCGTGAGCGTGCGGCCGGAGGCGTCGGTGATCGTGCCGGAGATCATCACCGGCAGGCGGAAGCCGCGGGCCTCGAAGGCCTCGTCGATCGCGAAGAGCGCCGCCTTGAGGACGAGCGTATCGAAGACCGTCTCGCAGAGCAGCAGGTCCGCGCCGGCGTCGAGCAGGGCGTCGACCTGTTCGCGGTAGGCGTCGCGTACCTGGACGAACGTCACGTCGCGCTTGGCGGAGTCGTTGACGTCGCGGGACATCGACAGCGTCTTGTTCGTCGGGCCGATGGCGCCGGCGACGAAGGCGTCCTTGCCGGGGTTGGCGGCCTTGAAGGCGTCGACGGCCTCGCGGGCGACCTTGACCGCCGCGGTGTTCAGCTCGCGGATGAGGTGCGTCATCGCGTAGTCTTCCATCGCGATGGACGTGCCGTTGAAGGTGTTGGTCTCGAGGATGTCGGCGCCGGCGTCGAGGTAGGCGCGGTGGATGTCGCGGACGACGGACGGCTTCGTGATGACGAGCAGGTCGTTGTTGCCCTTGAGCTGGCCGGGATGGTCCTTGAAGCGTTCGCCGCGGTAGTCCTGCTCCTGCAGCTTGAGCTGCTGGATCATGGTGCCCATCGCGCCGTCGAGGTAGACGATGCGTTGGCGCAGGAGGGCCTCAAGGCGCTCGCCGGCCGGGTTCAAAGGGAGTCTCTGGCGGGACATCGCCCCTAACGTGAGGGTTGCCGCCCAAGGGTCAAGGCGGGGGGCAGACCTATTGTGTCATCCCGGGCATGTCCGGCTTCTTGCAACGCAGGAGGTCCTGGCTGCGGTAGAGGACGATGCGCTTGCCTTCGAATTTCTCGTCGTTCCAGAGCAGGGGGCGGAGTTCGAAGCTGAACACGGGGTTCAGGTTGGACTTGGCGGCCTCCTCGGCGGGGTCGCCTCCCTGCCAATAGAGGATGCCGTTGGGCAGGGAATGCTTGGCGCCCTTACAGAGGAGCTGGCGGGTGTTGTGGACGAAGGTGCGGAGGTCGGCCACGGCGCGGCCGGTGACGAAGTCGTGTTCGTGGTTCATCGTCTCGGCGCGGGCGTTCTTGACGTCGACGTTCTTGAGGCCGAGGCGCTCGGCGATGTCGGTGACGACGGTGATCTTCTTGCCGACGGAATCGACGAGCGTGAAGCGGGCCTTCGGGTAGAGGACGGCGAGGATGAGACCGGGGAAGCCGCCGCCGGTGCCGACGTCCATGACGCGGCAGCCGTCCATGAGCTTGAGGAACTTCACCGCCGCGACGCACGGGGCGTAGTGGTGGCGCTCGAGGTTCTCGATGTCCTTGCGCGAGACCAGGTTGATCTTCTCGTTCCATTCGCGGTGGAGCGCGGCCATGGCGGTCAGCTGCTCCCACTGGGCGGGCGTGACTTCCGGGAAGAGGGCGACGAGGGACTGCATGCGAGGGCGCCAGCGTGTCCCGCCGCCGTCCTGAGGCAAGGACGCCTTTGGCCGGAGCACTTTGCTGTTTCCTTCGGACGGGACTTGGCCAAGCCTAGCCGTCCTATGTTCCACCACGTCGTCTTCTTCTACCTGAAAAAGGACCTCACCGCGGCCCAGCGCTCGGAATTCGAGACCAAGCTCCGCGGCCTCCTCGCCATCAAGAGCATCCACAGTGGCTACGTCGGCGTCCCGAGCAAGCACGCCGTCCGCCCGATCATCGACACCTCCTACGACTTCGCCGAGTTCTTCGTCTTCAAGAACCACGCCGACCATGACGCCTACCAGATCGACCCGATCCACCAGGCGTTCATCGCCGACTGCAAGGCCTACTGGGATTCGGTCAAGATCTACGACTTCGAATAAGCCGTCAGGTTTA
>RDYO01000126.1 GCA_004293385.1 Verrucomicrobiota bacterium | reverse complement strand
CCGCGTCATCGCCGACCACATCCGCACGCTTTCGTTCGCCATCGCCGACGGCATCCAGCCCGGTAATTCCGACCGCAACTACGTCCTCCGCCGCATCCTCCGTCGCGCCGTCCGCTACGGCCGCACGCTGGGCCTGAAGAACGGCTTCTTCCACCAGCTCGTCGGCGTGCTCGCCGACACGATGGGCGACGTCTTCCCGGAGATCCGCACCCGCCGCGCCGTCGTGGCCGACGTGATCCGCATCGAGGAAGAGTCCTTCAACCGTACGCTCGACAAGGGCATCGCCCTCTTCGAGGACGAAGCCAGCAAGCTCAAGGCAGGCGGCGTGATCTCCGGCGCCATCGCCTTCCGCCTCTATGACGAGCAGGGCTTCCCTCTCGACCTCACCCAGCTGATGGCCCGCGAACGCGGCCTGACCGTTGACGGCGCCGGCTTCGAGAAACTGATGGAAGAGCAGCGCAACCGCGCCCGCGCCGCGCAGAAGAAGGAAATCATCACCCTTTCCGACATCGGCTCCGACCACCCGACGGCCTTCGTCGGCTACGACGCCCTCGCCACGCAGGCCAAGGTCGCCCAGGTCGCCAAGATCAAGGACCGCTCCGCCGTCATCCTCGACAAGTCCCCCTGCTACGCCGAGATGGGCGGCCAGGTCGGCGACGCCGCGATCATCACCCTCGGCGGCCGCCAGTGGCAGGTCACCGACACCCAGAAGTCCGGCCAGACCTGGCTGCACTTCCTCGACGGCGAAGACGCCCCGGAAGCCGGCGCGACGATCGAGATCGCCGTCGACCAGGCCCGTCGTGACGCCATCCAGCGCCACCACACGGTCACCCATATCCTGCACTGGGCGCTCCATGAGGTCGTCTCCAAGGAAGCCTCGCAGAAGGGCTCCGCGGTCGACCCGACGAAGCTGACCTTCGACTTCAACGGCGCGGCGCTCACGCCGGGCCAGCTGGCCGACATCGAGAAGCTCGTCAACGAGCGCATCCTCGCCAACGACGCCGTGACCTGGAGCGAAGTCGCCTACGCGTCCGTCAAGGGCCGCCCCGACATCATGCAGTTCTTCGGCGACAAGTACGGCGACTCCGTGCGCGTCGTGCAGGTCGGCGGCAAGGCCGCCTCCCTCAACGGCTGGTCGATGGAACTCTGCGCCGGCACGCACGTCCGCCACACCGGCGAGATCGGCCTCTTCCGCATCGTCGGCGAGAACGCCATCGCCGCGGGCGTCCGCCGCATCGAAGCCGTCGCCGGCCTCGCCTCCTACGAACGCGCCAAGGCCGAAGCCGAGCTGCTCAAGTCGCTCGCCGCTTCGACGAACACGCCGGTCGCCGACCTCGCCAAGCGCCTCGAGCAGATCATGGAGCAGTCCGCCGCGCTCGAGAAGAAGCTCAAGGTCTACCGCGACAAGGAATCCTCGCAGCTCGCCGACGCCCTCGCCGCCAAGGCGAGCGACCGCGCGGGCCTGAAGTACGTTATCTCCCAGGTCAGCGCCGAGACGCCCAACGATCTCCGCGACCTCGGCGCCAAGGTGGCCGGCAAGGTCGGCCCTTCGGCCGTCGTCGTCCTCGCCGCCGTCTTCGGCGACAAGGTCTCCCTCGTGGCCAATTGTGGCGCCGACGCCGTCAAGGCGGGTAAGGCCGCCGGCAAGATCGTCACCGACGCCTGCGGTAAGCTGGGCGGCAAGGGTGGCGGCAAGCCCGACGCCGCGATGGGCGGCGGCACCGATGTCTCCAAGGTCGCCGAGGCTTTGGCCAGCGTCGCCTAAGATAGATCAGGGGTAGGGCTGACCGCCTCGGTCAGCCGTTCGCCGCAGGGCGAACCAAGGTAGGGGCACGATTCATCGTGCCCTCCACTGCGGAGGGCGCGGCGAAGCCACGCCCCTACCCTCGGCCGCCCTGCGGCGGCCAAGCGGCTGGGAATACCTGCAAGCAAGGGGAGACCGGAAACCGGATGATTAACTGGGGGCTTATACCCTCAGTGTCTTATCCGGTCTCCGGTTTCCCTTTGAGTACCATGAATCCGTTTCGGGTGGCAGGTGGCAGCCCCAGGTGGCGGGTGGCGGCTTAATGTCCATTCAGCCCTCTATTCAGCCCTCAACGCAGTCCTCCATTCAGCCCTCCGTCCGTCATCTACCATCATTCCTACCCCTATCCATCCTTTATCATTCATCCCCCATCCTCCATCCTTCACTGCATCTCCCCGACCCATGCGCCTCCTCGCCGCCCTCCTCCTTCTCCCGCTGACCCTCGCCGCGCAGAGCGGTAACTACAGCCCCAAGCAACACGTCCGCATCCAGGCCGACGCTGACCATCTCGTCCTACCGGTCTCCGTCACGATCAAGGGCAAGGATCGCGCCGCGGTCGACGCCCGCGTCGACGCCATCCGCAAGGAACTGGAGAAGCGTTTCGCCGACCAGCCCGGCTGGGAGCTGCGCGAGATCTCCGCGGAGTTCGCGCGCGCCGAAGCCAAGTCTTACGTCTCGCGTCCCGCCGGTGGCAGCAAGCTCTTCGGCGATGATGAAGACCAGGGCGACACGACCTACGCCTCCACCGCCCGCTGGGAACTCCACACCGAAGCCGACAAAGGCCTCAAGGGAGTCGAGACCCTGCGCACCAAGGCCGAGGGCCTGGTGAAGGCGAAGAGCGACGACGAGAAACAGGTCGTCGGCCACCCGGAATACGTGCTCACCAATCCGCAGGACTACCGCAACGAACTGCTCGACCAGATCAAAGCCGACTTCGAGGAAGCCAAGAAGCACCTGCCCGAAGGCCAGTGGACGCTCGAACTCAGCGGCCTCGCCGGCCCGGTCAATGTCGTCGCCCTCGGCGGCAAGCGCTTCGAGGTCAGCCTGACCTACCGGATGGCTTTCCTCACGCCGAAGCCGGAAAAGGCCACGAAATAAGGCGGTTTACGACCGACCCGGCCGGCTTGTCCTTGCCCTTCCCCGGCGGACGACTAGTCGTCATTCATGGCTATCCGCCGCCTCACGCTCGTCGTCAACCGCACCAAGCCCGGGGTGGATGATATCGTGCGTTCGGTCCAGGAAGCCGCCCAGAAAGCCGGCGTGACCCTGACGGTCGCCGAAGGCTGGCCGATCAGCCGCGCCTCCCTCCAGGGAGCCGACGCATGCGGCGTGGTCGGTGGCGACGGCACCTTCCTCGGCGTCGCCGAAGCCGCCGCCCTCGAAGGCGTGCCCCTCTTCGGCATCAACCGCGGCAAGCTCGGCTTCCTCGCGGCCTATCCGAGCGACGACGTCGGCGCCTCGCTGCATTCCATCCTCAGCGGCGACTTCCGCGTCGAGAAGCGCGC
>RDYO01000018.1 GCA_004293385.1 Verrucomicrobiota bacterium | reverse complement strand
AGGCACACCGGGATGAGGTCGGACTGCTGGGCCAACTGGCGGAAAGTAGCTTGGTCGGGGACTAGGCTCACGCGTGCATTTAGATGCGTTAACCTATGGTTTGGAAACCAATTAACGCAAACCGCCCAGATTGAAGCCGGCGGGCCGAATCAGCCCTTTTTGCCGGCGGTCCAACGGCCCCAGAGGGAAAGGGGGAGCAGGCGCCCGTTGTTTTCCTGTTTCAGGGCGAGTTCACCGATGTCGACCTGACCGCCGAGGCCGCGGGTGACGTCTTCGAGCAGGTTGTGGCAGAGGATGGAGGACGCGTCGATGGTGTAGACCGTCAGGATCATGAACTGCGCCTGCGGGGAGAGCAGTTCGCGGCAGGCGCGGAGCAGGGGGGCGAGGTCGCGTTCGACCTTCCAGAACTCGCCGGTCGGGCCGCGGCCGAAGGCGGGCGGGTCGAGCATGATGGCCTCGTACTGGTTGCCGCGTTTGACCTCGCGCTTCACGAACGTCATCGCGTCCTCGATGATCCAGCGGATCGGCTCCTGAGCCATGCCGGAGAGCTCTTGGTTACGGCGGCCCCAGGCCACCGCGGGCTTGGAGGCGTCGACGTGGGTGACGTGCCAGCCGGCTTGGGCGGCGTTGAGCGACGCCGCACCGGTGTAGCCGAAAAGGTTGAGCAGGCGGGGGCGCGGTTCGAGTTTCTGCGGACGCTCGGCGACCCATTTCCAGTGCGGGGACTGTTCGGCGAAGACGCCGAACTGCTTGGAATTATCCATGAAGCGCAGCTGGAAGCGGAGCTTGCCCAGCTTGGTCTCCCATTCCTTGGGGCAGTTGCCCTTGAGCTTCCAGCGGCCTTCGCGGCCCCCTTCTTCGTGTTCGGCGACGGCGCGGGCCCACTCGGCGGCGGGCAGGGACTTGCTCCACCAGGCCTTGGGTTCGCTCCGGATCATGCGGACGCCGCCGATCTCCTCGAGCTTGAAGCCGTCGCCGGAATCCAGGAGGCGGTGACCATCCCAGTCGCTCACTAGTACGCTGATATCCACGCGCGCATCGTGGGCGGACGATGGCCGGGAGGGAAGCCCGCTTTTGCTCGCCAATTTATTTTTCCGCCCTTCCTCTTGAGACGATGACGCGTGAACTGGCCAGCGCCCGCTGGGAGACGAAGGTCTCCGGGTTGGTCGCGCTCACGCGTGACTGGGCTGGTCCGGGGCTGCCGCCGCTGACGCTGAATCCGCCGGCTCGGCTGACCTTGCTCGAGCCGGCCGACGTCCGCGCCTGGGCCCTGCGTTCGGGTCACTGGGTGGAGGGCGGCTGCGTCCATTTCTTTTTCTGGAAGGCGCTTTGTCCGGAGGCCGCGCAAGGTTCCGTCAGCGTGGTCGGACCCTTCAATGACTGGGGCCGCGCCGTCGACATGGAGCGTTGGCAGCTGCGCCCGGTCTGCGTGGCGGGCGCCGAAGGCTTCGAACTCGCCGCGGAGCTCGCCGAAGTCCTCGGTGAGGCGGAGGAGACCGTCTTCAAATTCCTGCGCGCCGGCGACCGCTGGGTCGAGCCGCCGCACGACGCCGACAACGTCCGTCGCGACGAGGGCAACCACCGTAACCTCGTCGTCTCCCGTCGCCGCACCGACCGCCATGTCTTCCGCTTCCATGCGGCCGACGTCGATCCGGCCGCCGTGCCGGTCCGCATGGTCTTCGAGACTCCGGAGCTGCTCGAACTCGGCGACATCCTGGCCTCGGAGCCGCTGGACGTCCTGGAGCCGGCGGGCGGCTTCGGCGCGACGGTCAGCGCGCGTTCGACGCTGTTCCGCGTCTTTGCTCCGCGCGCCCGCTCGGTCGAGGTCATCTGGCGCCATCCGACCGGTGGCGGCTCGCATCCGCTGACGCTCAAGCCCGAAGGGCAGGGCGCGTGGTCGGCTTCATGGCCGGAGAATCTCAGCGGCGCCCATTATTGGCTGCAGGTCGCCTCGTCGGAAGACGACACCGGCGAGCGTTTCGGCGGCACGCACATCGTCGATCCTTGGGCCCGCGCCGTCGTCGGTCCCCGGCAGGCCGCCGGCCTCGTGGTCGGCTCCGACGCCCTCCGGCCCTTCGATGACGGCTTCGTCCCGCCGCCGGTCGAAGATCTCGTGATCCTCGAAGGCCACCTGCGCGACCTGCTCGGCCTCGCCGACGGCGCGCCGACGGCCGGCGGCTACCGCGATCTCGCCCGCTATGTGCGCACGCAGGGCAACTACCTGCGCGCCCTCGGCGTCAATGCCCTCGAACTGCTGCCGTGCGCCGAGTTCGAGCATGATGGGACCGACGAGTATCATTGGGGCTACATGCCCGTGAGCGCCTTCGGCGTCGCGAACTCCTACGCCTCCGGCCCGGGCGTCGTCGCGATGGAGGAATTCCGTGACCTCGTCCGCGCCTGCCATGAGGCCGGCCTCGCCGTCATCATGGACGTCGTGCTGAACCATTTCGGTTCGCCCAACGGACTCGGCGCGATCGACGCGCCGTACTACTACCGCGTCGACCCGCAGGGCAAACTCACCAACTGGAGCGGCTGCGGCAACGATGTCCGCGCCGAAGCGCCGATGTTCAAGCGTCTCGTCCACGCCGCGCTCCGTCACTGGACCGAGGTGCTCGGCGTCGACGGCGTCCGGCTCGACCTCGCGGAACTGTTGGGCACTCCGCTGCTGCGGGAGATCGAGGCCGACTTCCGTTTCCGCGCCCCGCATAAGATCCTCATCGCCGAACCGTGGAGCTTCCGCGGGCACACCGCGCGCGACCTCGATCACACGACCTGGACCAGCTGGGATGACGCCTTCCGCGAGTTCCTGCCTTCCTACGTCCGTGGCCACGCTAAGGCGGCGGACCTGCTTCATCACGTCGCGGCGTGCGCGTTCCGTCCGTCCGCGCGCCTGCGCTACGCGCAGTCGCACGACGACATGGCCTGGCTGGATCGCATCACCGAACGCGCCGGCGGCGACGCCCTTGATCCGGCGCCCCGCGACGTCCTGCGCACGCGCCTCATGCACGTGATCCTGCTCTGCTCCGCGGGCGTGCCGATGCTCTGCGCCGGTCAGGATTTCCTCGCGACCAAGCGAGGCGTCAGCAACACGTGGCGGCGCGGCGACCTGAACCGACTCGACCCCGTCCGGATCGAACGTTTCCGGTCCGAACACGAATTCGTCGCCCGCCTGATCGGTTTCCGCCGCTCGGCCGCCGGCGCGGGCCTGCGCCCCCGCCTGGCCGTGTCGCCGGGTTGGATGCAGGTCACCCATCAGCAGGGAGGGGAAGCCTTCTTGGCCGTCCTCAACGCCGACGGACAGCTCGGCCCCGCCCGGGTGCTCATGGCCTGCAACCCGCACGACCGCGAGGTGGCGCTCCTCTTGCCGCGGACCGGGGATTGGACGCCCGTGGTGGTCTCGCCGTTCCCATCCTGCCTGCACGCCCCTGGACCCGTGCCGCGGATCGAGGGGGATTACGTCATCCTGCCGCCTTTGGGCGCCGCCGTCTGGTCCGCCGGGGCCTGATTCGCATTCTCGCTTGCCAATGCGGGGCGGCAGGGCCTTTTTCATCCCTTTCACGTCCGTCCCTTTTCCTTTCTCACACACCATACCATGGCCACCAAAGTAGCTATCAACGGATTCGGCCGCATCGGCCGTCTCGTCTTCCGCGCCCTCGTCGAACAGGGCCACCTCGGCACGACCTTCGACGTCGTCGCCGTCGGCGACATCGTCCCCGCGGACAACCTCGCCTACCTCCTGAAGTACGACTCCACCCAGGGTCGCTTCAACGGCACCGTCAGCTCCAAGAAGTCCTCCCCGGACAAGGCTGAAGACGACGTCCTCGTCGTGAACGGTAAGGAAATCCTCGTGGTTTCCGCCCGTACCCCGGCCGAACTCCCCTGGAAGGCCCTCGGCGTCCAGGTCGTCATCGAGTCCACCGGTCTCTTCACCGAAGCCGCCAAGGCCAAGGGTCACCTCGAAGCCGGCGCCAAGAAGGTCATCATCTCCGCTCCGGCCAAGGATGAGGACATCACCGTCGTCATCGGCGTCAACGACGACAAGTACGACGCGGCCAACCACCACATCATCTCCAACGCCTCCTGCACCACGAACTGCCTCGCGCCGCTCGTCCACGTGCTCCTGAAGGAAGGTTTCGGCGTCGCCGAGGGCCTGATGACCACCGTCCACGCTTACACCGCCACCCAGAAGACCGTCGACGGTCCGTCCAAGAAGGACTGGAAGGGTGGCCGTTCCGCCGCGATCAACATCATCCCGTCCGCCACCGGCGCCGCCCGCGCCGTCGCCCTCGTCCTCCCGGAAGTGAAGGGTAAGCTGACCGGCATGGCCTTCCGCGTCCCGACCCCGACCGTCTCGGTCGTCGACCTCACCGTCAAGACCACCAAGGACACCTCCCTCGCCGAGATCAAGGCCGCCCTCAAGAAGGCGTCCGAGACCTACATGAAGGGCATCCTGGCCTACACCGACGAAGAAGTGGTTTCCTCCGACTTCATCCACGACAAGAGCTCGTCGATCTTCGACGCCGGCTCCTCGATCGAGCTGAACAAGAACTTCTTCAAGCTCATCAGCTGGTACGACAACGAGTGGGGCTACTCCAACCGCGTCGTCGAGCTCCTGGGCAAGGTCACGGCCAAGCTCTAAGCCCGGCTTAGATTCCTCCGCGACAGGCGGCCCATCCGGGCCGCCTGTCTTGTTTTGGGCTCCCGGCGGGGCGGGGGAGGGCGGTAATGACGGTTTGCGAGGCCGTGGGCGGTTTGTTCTTCCCACCCTTGGCCTTACGCCTTTCTCTGCAGCCTTTCACCACCATGCCTGCTCCTACCCTCCGCGAACTCGGCTCCGTCAAGGGCCAGCGTGTCCTCGTCCGTGTCGACTTCAACGTCCCCCAGGACAAGAAGACCGGCGCCATCACGAATACCCAGCGTATCGCCGCGGCCCTGCCGACGATCAAGTTCCTGCTCGAAGGCGGCGCCTCCCTGGTGCTGATGTCCCACCTCGGCCGTCCGGACGGCAAGGTCGTCGAGAAGTTCTCCCTCCGCCCCGTGGCCGCCGAGCTCGAGAAGCTCCTCGGTAAGCCGGTGAAGTTCGTCGCCGCCTGCGTGGGCGCCGAGGCCGAAGCCGCCGCCAAGGCCCTCCAGCCGGGCGAAATCCTGCTCCTCGAAAACCTCCGCTTCCACATCGAAGAAGAGGGCAAGGTGAAGCTCGAAGACGGCACCAGCCAGAAGGCCGACCCTGCTAAAGTGGCTGAATTCAGGGCCTCTCTCTCGCGTCTGGGCGACGTCTACGTGAACGACGCCTTCGGCACCGCCCACCGCGCCCACTCCTCGATGGTCGGCGTCAACCTGCCCCGCAAGGCCGCCGGTTACCTCCTCGAAGCCGAGCTCAAGGCCTTCGACACCGTGCTCAACAACCCGAAGCGCCCGCTCCTCGCCATCCTCGGCGGCGCCAAGATCGCCGACAAGATCCCGCTCATCCGTAACCTCATCGAGAAGGCCGACGAGATCATCATCGGCGGCGGCATGGCGTACACCTTCCGCAAGGTCTGCGACGGCATGGAAATCGGCAACTCCCTCTACGACGCCGAAGGCGCCAAGATCGTCCAGGAGCTGCTCGACAAGGCCAAGGCCCGCGGCGTGAAGGTCACCCTCCCGGTCGACTTCCTGTGCGGCGACAAGTTCTCCCCTGATTCCAACACCCAGCCTGCCACCATGCAGTCCGGCATCCCCGCCGGCTGGGAAGGCATGGATTGCGGCCCCGAGTCCATCAAACTGTACGAGGCCGCCATCGGCCGCGCCGGCACGGTGGTCTGGAACGGCCCGTGCGGCGTCTTCGAATTCGAGAAGTTCGCCGTCGGCTCCAAGGCCATGGCGGCGGCGGTGGCCCAGGCCACGGACCGCGGTGCGATCACCATCGTCGGCGGCGGCGACACCGCCACGGCGGCCAAGAAGTTCGGCGTCGACACCAAGGTCTCGCATTGCTCGACCGGCGGCGGCGCTTCCCTCGAATACCTCGAAGGCAAGATCCTCCCCGGCGTCGCGGCCCTCTCGGCCTGAATCGCTCCGGACCCCTGCAAACACTCATCCGAAACCACTCCCATGTCCAAACGCACTCCTCTCATCGCCGGTAACTGGAAGATGAACAAGACGGCCACCGAAGGCACCGAGCTCGTCAAGGCCGTCGCCGCCGCCGTCGGCATCGAGTCCGCCGTCCAGGTGGTCCTCTGCCCGCCCTTCACCGCGCTCTCCGCGGTGAGCGCCGCCGCCGAAGGCACCCACCTCGCCGTGGGCGCCCAGAACATGCACGACAAGGCCAACGGCGCCTTCACCGGCGAAGTCTCGGCCGCGATGCTCCGCGATCTCCATGTCGGCTACGTGATCCTCGGTCACAGCGAGCGCCGGGCGATCTTCGGCGAAGACGACGCCTTCATCAACCGCAAGGTCAACGCCGCCCTCGGCGCCTCCCTCAAGCCCATCCTCTGCGTCGGCGAGCTGCTCTCCGAGCGCGAAGCCGGCACCACGAACGCCGTGGTGCAGCGTCAGGTCGAACTCGGTCTCGCCGGCGTCCCTGCGGGCAAGGCCGAACAGGTCATCATCGCCTACGAGCCCGTCTGGGCGATCGGCACCGGCAAGACCGCCACCCCGGCCATGGCCCAGGAAGTCCACGCTTTCATCCGCTCGCTGCTCGTCACCCAGTTCGGCGCCGAGACCGCGGCCCGCGTCCGCATCCTCTACGGCGGATCGATGAAGCCCGACAACGCTGACGCGCTCCTCGCCGAACATGACATCGACGGCGGCCTGATCGGCGGAGCCTCCCTCGAGGCGAAGAGCTTCGTGGATCTCGTCCAGAGCGCCGCTAAGTCCCTGAACCGCTAAATCCAGGGTCGACCAAGCTTAGGCCGGCCAACGGATAAGCCCCTCTAGGGGTTTCCGTTGGCCGGCCTAATAGTTTGGAACTGAGCAAGGAGGTGGTAGGGGAGAGGGTGTGTGTTTAGAATAGTTCTAAACTCTGTAACTAACTGTCATTCATTTGCTTAAACTAAATTATCACATCCCGTTCACAGGTTTCTATAGCCGCTATTCACAGTGAACCATAGAAAAACGACTAAAACCCCTCAAATTTGGATTGCGAAGGGTTGCCGCCTTTCGTGCTTCTTCGGTCAAAAAACCCGCCAATCCCTTCGTCTGAACGCGATGCGCAAGCTCCTCGAATTCCTCAACCGCCCGGCCCCCCGCGGTAACTTCTTCTCCCGGGCGATCAACGCCGCCCCGTTCCAGGTCCTCGTCTGCCTCCTGGTCACCGCCGTGGTCGTGGCCGCCGCGGTCAACGAGTACGCCACCAACAAGTATCTGAACGTCGGATACACGCCGGACCAGCCCGTCGCCTTCGACCACTCCTTCCACGCCGGTCCTGATTCGGTCCTCGGTCTCGATTGCCGCTATTGCCACAACTACGTGGACAAGTCGGGCCACTCGAACGTGCCGACGACCAACACCTGCTGGAACTGCCACAGCCAGGTGAAGACCGACAGCCCCGCGCTGGCGCTCGTCAAGAAGAGCATGGAGACCGGCGAAGCGATCCGCTGGGTCAAGGTGCACAAGGTGCCCGACTACGTCTACTTCAACCACGCCGTGCACGTGAACCGCGGCGTCAGCTGCGTCGAGTGCCACGGTCGCATCGACCAGCAGGTCGTCGTCGGCCAGCAGAAGTCCCTCAACATGTCCTTCTGCCTCGATTGCCACCGCAATCCCGAGCAGGTCCTGCGCCCCGTCGACAAGGTCACCGACCTCGCCTACAAGGCCGCTTCGCCCGCCCAACAGACCGCCGACGGCACGAAGTTCGTGCACGACTGGAAGGTCAATCCGCCCCAGAGCTGCTCGGGCTGCCACCGCTAATCCCCCACGCCTTTTCCGATGAGCAAGAAAGTCTTTGAACACCCCGCGGCCCAGGCCGGCGAGCCGACCGGTCCCTCCTACTGGCGCAGCCTCGACGAGCGCAACAAGTCGCCCGAGTTCCGCACCCGCGCCGAGCGCGAGTTCCTCGACGGCGCCTCCGCCATCTCCTCCGTCGAACGCCGTGAGTTCCTGATGCTCATGGGCGCTTCGTTCGGTCTCGCCGGCCTCGGCCTCGCCGGTTGCCGCGAGCCCCGCAATCACACGCTCCCTTACGCCAAGCAGCCGGAGAACACCATCCCCGGAGTCGCCACGTACTACGCTTCGTCCTTCCCCGGCGAGTTCGCCAACCAGCCGATCCTCGTCGAGACGCACCAGCACCGCCCGACCAAGATCGAAGGCAACCCGAGCCACCGCGCCAACGGCGGCGCTTCCTCGAAGTTCGCCCAGGCCAGCGTGCTCGACATGTACGATCCGGACCGCGCGCAGGCTTCCCTCGCCGCCGACGGTTCCGTGCTCTCCGTCGCCGCCGCCCGCGCTTTCCTCCGCGGTCTCGCCGCCGACGCCAAGGCTGACGCCGGCGCCGGTCTCGCCTTCCTCGCCCGTCCGTCCACTTCGCCCACGCGCGCCCGCCTCGTCGCCTCGCTCAAGGCCGCCTACCCGCAGGCCCGCTGGGTCGAGTACACCCCGGTCGCGCAGAACCGCGCCGACGCCGTCCTCGGCGCCCGCGCGCTCCCTGATTACGCCAAGGCCCGCCGCGTGCTGAGCCTCGACCGCGACTTCCTCGGCGCCCATGACGCCACCGTCGAAGACACCCGCGCCTACTCCTCCGCCCGTCGCGCCGACACGGCCGCCGAAGCCGAGAAGATGACGCGCCTCTACGTCGTCGAATCCGTCTTCTCGCTGACCGGCGCCGCCGCCGACCACCGCCTCCGCGCCTCGTCCTCGCACATCTCCGGCCTCGCGATCCTCTTCGCCGCCGAAGTCCTCGCGCAGAAGGGTTCCGCCGACGCCGCCGCCCTCAAGGGCAAGGTCTCGGGCATCAACGTCGACGCCAAGTGGGTCACCGAATGCGTGGCCGACCTCGTCAAGGCCGCCAAGGGTGAAGCCCTCATCGTCGCCGGCGATCATCTTTCCGCCGACGCGCATCGCGCCGTCTTCCTCGCGAACCAGGCCCTCGCCGCCGCCGTCAAGTACGTCGCCGCTCCGGCTCCCGCCGCGCTGACGATCTCCGCGCTCGTCGCCCAGCCGGCCAAGACCCTCGTCATCCTCGGCGGCAACCCCGTCTACGACGCGCCGGCCGACGTGAACTTCAGCGCCGCCATCCAGGCCGCGAAGAAGGTCGTCCGCCTCGGTTACCACGGTCCGTCCTTCGATGAGACCTCGGCCGCCGTGAAGGCCGCCGCCGGTACCTTCCTCGCCTCCTCGCATTACCTCGAGAGCTGGTCCGACGGCCGCACGCTCGACGGCGCCTACGTGCCGGTGCAGCCGATGATCGACCCGCTGTTCGCGACGGTCACCGAGCTCGACGTCCTCGCGCCCTTCGCCGGTTCCGACAAGGATGCGCACGCCCTCGTCCGCGAGACCTTCAACTCGCTCTCGAAGAACGCTTCCGATGAAGCCTTCGCCGCCTGGCTCGCCGAAGGCGTGCTCGCCGGCACCGGCTTCGCCCTCGCCAAGCCCGCCGCGGGCGTCGCCCAGATCAAGGCCTTCTCCGCTCCGGCCCTTTCCTTCGACGCGCTCGAAGTCCGTCTCCTCCCCAGCGTCCACTCCGGTGACGGCCTCCAGGCCAACAACGGCTGGCTCGCCGAGGCTCCGGATCCCATGTCCAAGACCGTCTGGGAAAACGTCATCCTCGTCAGTCCGAAGTTCGCCGCGAAGCTGGCCATCGAGCCGGACGCGATGTTCATCAACAAGATCGGCGCGCTCAACCGTAACATCAACCAGCTCGTCGACGGCCGCCTGATCTGCCGCGTCGCCACCGTCACCGTGGGCGGCAAGTCCGTGACCGGACCGGTCTTCATCATGCCCGGCATGGCCGACCACACCATCGGCCTCCAGCTCGGCTTCGGCCGCCGCGTCGCCGGTCGCGTCGCCACGCGCGTCGACGAACGCCTCGCCGGTCGCGTCACGGGTAACGGTTTCAACGCCTATCCGCTCGTCACCGCCGCCGAACCCGCCGTCCGCACGGGCGCCAAGTTCACGCTTTCCGACGCCACCGTCGCCGTCTGCAACATGCAGGACCACTGGTCGATGGAAGGCCGCGACATCATCCGCGAAGGCAATGTCGAGGACCTCAAGAAGAACGAGAATTTCGCCAAGCTCGGCATCGATGGCCACGCTCCGGCTGTCTACGGCAAGGACGGCAACATGTCGCCCGCCCAGAAGGCCATCACCACCCCGCGTGGTAATTCCGCCTACGAGCACCCGGCTCACTCCGTCGCCCCGAACGTCGCCGCCTGGCAGGGTCACGAAGACAAGTTCCCCGCGCTCCAGCAGTGGGGCATGTCGATCGACCTCAACACGTGCACCGGCTGCAACGCCTGCGTGACCGCGTGCCAGTCCGAGAACAACATCCCCGTCGTCGGCCGCGAGCAGGTGCTCAAGGGCCGCAACATGCACTGGATCCGCCTGGACCGCTACTTCTTCGACGGTCGCGCCGCCGCCGGCAACGCCATCCCCGAAGACCCGCAGGTCACCTTCATGGGCGTCGCCTGCCAGCATTGCGAGACCGCCCCGTGCGAGACCGTCTGCCCCGCCAACGCCACCGTCCACGACGACCAAGGCCTCAACACGATGGCCTACAACCGTTGCATCGGCACCCGTTACTGCGCGAACAACTGCCCGTATAAGGTCCGTCGCTTCAACTTCCTCGACTTCAACAAGCGCGTCGACGGCCACTACTACGAAGGCCCCCTCGGACCCGAGAAGACCGTCAAGGATCCGGCCGACCTCCCGCAGCTCCAGAAGAACCCCGACGTCTCCGTGCGTATGCGCGGCGTCATGGAGAAGTGCACCTATTGCGTCCAGCGCATCCAGGAAGCCAAGATCCAGGCCAAGGTCCGCGCCCGCAATTCGGCCGACATCAACGTCCGCGACGGCGCCATCAAGGTCGCCTGCCAGCAGGCCTGCCCGGCCGGCGCGATCGAGTTCGGTGACATCACCGACCCGAAGACCCGCGTCGCCAAGGCCAAGGCCTCGAGCCGTTCCTACGGCGCGCTGACCTACCTGAACACCCGCCCGCGCACGACCTACCAGGCCAAGCTGCGCAACCTCAACCTCCGCATGCCGGGCGCCCAGCTCGTCCCGCTCTCTCGTCTCGAGATGGCCGGTCGCGAAGCGCACGGCGCCCCGCACGGCGACGCCCACGCGGCTCCCGCTCATGGCTCCGCCCACGGCGCGAAGCCTCACGCCAAATAATCCTTAAACGACCCTTCGTCCCATGGCTCACGCCCACGACAGCTCTTCGGAGCGCCCCGCGATCCTCGATAAGGTTCGCCCAGCCGAGCTTCCGCGCTCGCCGCTGATCCTCAACAACCGCGGCTTCCACTGGATCACCGACAAGGTCTGCGGCATCGTCGAAGAAGAGACCCCGCTCTGGTGGAAGATCATGTTCGGCGTCGCGCTCTTCGTCGCGTCGTTCACGTTCATCGGCCTCGGCTACCTCGTCGCGACCGGCACCGGCACCTGGGGCCTGCGTTCGCCCGTGGGCTGGGGTTGGGCCATCGTCAACTTCGTGTTCTGGGTCGGCATCGGCCACGCCGGCACGCTGATCTCGGCGATCCTCTGCCTCCTCCGCCAGAAGTGGCGCACGTCCATCAACCGCGCCGCCGAGGCCATGACCATCTTCGCGGTCTGCTGCGCCGGTCTGTTCCCGCTCTTCCACGTCGGTCGTGTCTGGTTCGGCTGGTGGCTCCTGCCCCTGCCTAATCAGAACGGCATCTGGCCTCAGTTCCGTTCCCCGCTCGAGTGGGACGTCTTCGCGGTCTCCACCTACTTCACCGTCTCGACGCTGTTCTGGTACATGGGCATGATCCCGGACCTCGGCACGATCCGCGACCGCGCGACCACCTGGTGGCGCAAGGCCTTCTACAGCGTCCTCGCCATGGGCTGGCGCGGCGGCAACCGCCAGTGGTCCAACTTCGAGATGGCTTACCTGCTCCTCGCCGGCCTCTCGACCCCGCTCGTGCTCTCCGTGCACACCATCGTCTCGTTCGACTTCGCCGTCTCGAACGTCCCCGGCTGGCACACGACCATCTTCCCCCCGTACTTCGTCGCCGGCGCCATCTTCTCCGGCTTCGCGATGGTGCTCACCCTGATGCTCCCGCTGCGCGCGATCTACCGCCTGCACGACGTCATCAACCAGTACCACATCGACAACATGTGTAAGATCATCTTGGCCACCGGCACGATGGTCGGCTACGCGTACGCCACCGAGTTCTTCATCGCGGCCTACTCGGGCAACTCCTTCGAGAAGTTCGCCTTCGTGAACCGCGCCTTCGGCCAGTACGCCTGGGCCTACTGGATCATGGTGTCCTGCAACGTGATCACCCCGCAGCTCTTCTGGTTCAAGAAGGTCCGCGAGAACCACTCCCTCGTCTGGATCATCTGCCTCTTCGTCAACGTCGGCATGTGGTTCGAGCGCTTCGTGATCACCATCACCTCGCTCGCCAACGACTACCTGCCGTCCAGCTGGGGTTACTACTCCCCGACGATCGTGGATATCTTCACCTTCTTCGGCACCTTCGGCTTCTTCTCCGTCCTCTTCCTCCTGTTCGTGCGCTTCCTGCCTCTGCTCCCCATGGCCGAGGTGAAGATGGTCGCGCCGCAGGCCGACCCCCACGCCCACTGATCCTCGCCGCCCCCCGACCATGAACGAACGCAACGAACGCATCCACGGCGTGGCCTGCACTTTCCGCAAGGTCTCCGACGTGTTCCACGCCGCCGAGAAGGTGCGCGACGCCGGCTGGAAGAACTGGGACGTGCACACGCCTTTCCCGATCCACGGCATGGACCAGGCCATGGGCCTGCCGCGCTCCCCCGTGCCGCGCCTGACCCTGCTGGGCGGCGTCACCGGCTTCATCACCGGCTGCCTCCTCACCTGGTACATGAACTCGTACGACTACCCGCTGATCGTCGGCGGCAAGCCCTACTGGAGCGTGATCTTCCCGTTCCCGGTGCTCTACGAGTGCACGATCCTGTTCGCCGCCTTCGGCACCTTCTTCGGCCAGTTCATCTTCAACCGCCTCCCGCGTCACAATCATCCGTTGTTCGAACTCCCGAACTTCGCGCGCGTGTCCGATGACACGTTCATGATCGTCCTCGAGGCCCGCGACCCGCAGTTCCATCTCGATGAGTCGCGCAACTTCCTCCAGTCGCTCGGCGGCCAGGAGATCACCGTCATCCGCGACTAATCCGCCCCCCATGACCCGTTACCTCGCATTCCTCGCCGTCGCGGTCGTCGCCACGATCAGCTTCCTCGGCTTCCAGGGCAAGGTGTCCAAGGACACCCCGGTCTATGTCTTCGACGACATGGACTATCAGAACAAGTACAAGGCCCAGGGGGAGAACAAGTTCTTCGCCGACGGCCGTGACTCGCGTCCGCCCGTCGCCGGCACCGTCGCCCGCGGCAACGGCCTCGAGCCCCTCAAGGTCTTCTCCGCCGACTACCGTCGCGCCGAATCCCTCAACCCGTCGTTCGTCACCGGCAAGGACGCCAAGGGCTCCTTCCTCGCGGGCTTCCCGACGCAGTCGCTGAAGCTCACGAAGGGCCAGCCGCAGCCTTACGCGGTCGACGCCTCCGTGCTCGCCCTCGGCCAGGCTAAGTATCAGGTCTACTGCGCCGTCTGCCACGGCGACGCCGCCGACGGTAACGGCATCATGAAGGTGCGCTCCGCCCTCGAAGGCGACGTCGCCATCGTGACGATCGCCAACCTCCAGACGCCGCTCATCCGCGCCTACCCGAACGGCCAGATCTACGACGTCATCACCAACGGCAAGAACACCATGATGGGTTACGGCGACAAGCTCTCCCCCGAGGAGCGCTGGGCCGTCGTGGCCTACCTGCGCGCCCTGCAGCTCTCCCAGAACTGCCCGCCCGAACTCGCCCCCGCCGCCGTGAAGGCCCAAATCAAGTAATTCGTCCATGAGCACTTCCTCGCCTCACGCCCTCACCGCCCACTGGAAGAAATTCCTGGCCGTCGGCGTCGTCGCCCTCGCCGTCGTCTGGTACTTCGCCTTCGCCGGCGTCCAGCATCACGACAACCGCCAGGCCCTCTCCGTCCTCGTCGGCTCCCTCTTCTGGGCCGCCGTCCTCATCGGCATGCTGATGCTGACGATGATCACCCGCGTCTTCGACGCCGGCTGGGCCCCGCTCATCCGCCGCAACTGGGAACTCCTGATCGCCGGCCTGCCGGTCGTCATCCTGGTCGGCATCGTCCCGCTGGCCTTCCTGCCCGACTTCCGTCACGCCGTCTGGTATTGGACGGACGGCTCCCACGTGCTCCCCAGCGGACACGAGGTCGGTCATGACCCGATCCTCATCGCGAAGAGCTGGTTCCTGAACGAATCGTTCTTCCTCGTCCGCATCGCCCTCTACGTCGGCGTCTTCGGCCTGCTCGCCGCGCTCCTGCGCCGCTGGTCCTTCGCCCAGGACACCGACCGCACCGCCGGCCACACGCACCGCCTGCACGCCGTCTCCGCCGTCGGCATCCCGCTCGGCGCCGTGACGCTCACGATGCTCGCCTTCGACTGCCTGATGGCCCTCTCGTACCACTGGTTCTCCACCATGTACGGCGTGTGGTTCTTCGCGCTCTCGATCCGCCTGGCCCTCGCGGTCACGGTGATCCTCACCTACAAGCTGTCCAACGGCGGCTGGCTCGACGGCCTCCTCAACCAGGCCCACCGTCACGTGCTCGGCTGCCTGATGCTGGCCTTCACGGTCTTCTGGGCTTACATCAGCTTCTCGCAGTACTTCCTGATCTACACCGCGAACATCCCGGAAGAGACCTTCTGGTATAACATCCGCGAGTTCGACGCGGCCACCGGCCTCAAGAACGAGTGGTGGGGCGTGTCGATGTACCTCATCTTCGGCTTCTTCTTCCTGCCGTTCCTCTCCCTCCTGTTCTACCGCACGAAGATCGTCGCCGGTCGCCTGCTGGCCGTGGCCTGGATCATTCTCGTCGGCGGCATCGTGGACCTCTGGTTCAACGCGATTCCCCGCCAGGTCTACGAGAAGTCGGCCCCGGAAGGCTTCGTCGTGACGCCGTTCCTCACCTCTTCGCTCTTCCTCGACCTTCTCGCGATCGTCGGCTTCGGCGGCATCGTGTTCGCGCTCTTCCTGCGCGGCGCGGCCCGTCAGGAGACGATCCCCGTCCACGACCCCCGCATCCTCGAGTCCATCAACTACCATGAGTGATCATTCTTCTTCCGGGAATCGCCCGCTGATCCCCGGCCAGATCGCCGTCTGGCTCGGCGCGGTCTCCCTCGTCGCCGCCGGTTTGATCGTGACCGGCTACTCCTACCTCGCGCTCCGTCAGGGGCCGAGCGAGGACGCGCTCCGCCGTCAGGCCCAGAAGGACCTGCGCGCCGAGAACGCCAAGAAGGCGCAGGCCCTCCTCACCGAGCCCGCCCGCAACGCCGACGGTTCTTTCCGTATCCCGCTCAAGGATGCCGTCGCCCTCGTCGCCCAGGACCCGAAGGTTGTCGCCAAGCTCCAGGCCGCCGCGGGCCCCGCGCCGGCTCCGGCCGCCGCTCCGGCCTCCCCCGTCGCTTCGTCGAACGTCTTCGTCAAGGCTTCCGACGAGCAGTTGAAGCGTGGCGCCGCCGTCTACGCACGCACCTGCATCGCCTGCCACCAGCCGACCGGTCTCGGTCTGCCGCCCGTCTTCCCGCCGCTCGCCAACGCCCCGATCGTCGCGGGCAATCCTGAGCTGCCGGTG
>RDYO01000125.1 GCA_004293385.1 Verrucomicrobiota bacterium | reverse complement strand
CGATGGCGAAGCCGAGCATCTGCAGCTGGCGACGGAAGTTGTCGATGTTACGCTTGGTCTGGACGGCCGGGTGCTCGCCGGTGGCGATGGCATGCTGCTCGGCGGGCAGGCCGAAGGCGTCCCAGCCCATCGGGTGCAGGACGTTGAAGCCGTTGGCCTTCTTATAACGGGCGAGGATGTCCGACGCGGTGTAGCCTTCCGGGTGGCCGATGTGCAGGCCGGCGCCGGAGGGGTAGGGGAACATGTCCAGGACGTAGTACTTCGGCTTGCCGCAGGAGATGGGCTCGGTGCGGAAGGTGGCGCCGGCTTTCCAGGCGGCCTGCCACTTCTGTTCGAAGGCGGGGAAATCGTAGCTGCCGGGTTTTGTTTCCGAAGTGTCCATGAATGCGTGCAGATAGGAGGTTCGGGACGGCGCTGGCAAGGTTTTGGAGTGGCCGGCGACCCTATCCCGCTTGCCTAGGCCCTTCGGCGGGGGTTATCTGCCGTCATGAACGTGCTCGTAGTGGGCGGTGCCGGCTACATCGGCAGCCATTGCGTCCGGCAGGCCGCGGCCGCCGGGCACGTGGTCGCCGTGCTGGACGACCTTTCCTATGGCCACGCGGAGTCCGTCCCGGCCGGGGTGAAGCTTTATCGTGCCGACATGGGCGATCAGGCCGCGGTCCGCGCCGCCCTGCGCGAGACCCGCGCGGAGGTGGTCATCGATTTCGCGGCCTTCACGAACGTCGGCGAGTCGGTCCAGCAGCCCGAGCGCTACCATGAGAACAACGTGGTCCGCACCGAAGGCCTGCTCCAGGCGATGCTCTCGGAGGGCGTGAAGAAACTCGTCTTCTCGAGCACCTGCGCGACTTACGGCGTCCCGGAGCGGATGCCGATGACGGAATTCCTGCCGCAGCAGCCGATCAATCCGTACGGAGCCACGAAACTGGCCGTCGAGAAGCGTCTGCGTGAACTCGCCGGCTCGCACGGCCTGAGCTTCGCGGCCTTCCGTTATTTCAACGCCGCCGGGGCTTCGCCCGATGGGGCGATCGGCGAAGACCATGCGCCCGAGACGCACCTCATACCGCTGGCCATCGCCGCCGCGCTCGGCCGCCGCCCGCCGCTCAAGGTCTTCGGCACGGATTACCCGACGCCCGACGGCACCTGCCTGCGCGATTACGTGCATGTGGACGACCTTTCCCGCGCCCATCTGGACGTCCTGCCCAAACTGAGCCAGCCCGGCCAGGCCTTGTTCTATAATCTCGGCACCGGCACGCCGTACTCGGTCAAAGAGGTCATCGCGAGCGTGTCCCGCATCCTTGGCCGGCCGGTCCCGCATGAGCTTGCCGACCGCCGCGAAGGCGACCCGCCTGCGCTGTATGCCGATGCTTCCAAGGTCCGTCGCGAACTCGGCTGGGTTCCGCGTTATGATACGCTCGACAGCATCGTGCTGACGGCATGCCATTGGCACCTCGCCCGACCCAAGGGCTACGCCTCCTGATCCGATGTCCGAGCAACTCCACCCGCACTGGCGCATCCAGTATATCCGCACCCGCAAGGAGCCCGGTGCCGGCAGCCCGTTCGCGGCCCTGCTCGCGGCCAGCGATGATGAGGCCAACCTGATCCTGCATCGCGGCGCGCACTGCTTCGTCATCCTCAATAACTCTCCTTATAACCCCGGCCACCTGATGGTGCTGCCGAACCGCGAGGTCGGCGAGTTGGCCGAACTCACTGCCGCGGAGCGCGCCGAGATGATGGACCTGCTCGTCCGCTGCCAGGCGGTGCTCCAGAAGGTGATGAGCCCCGCGGGCTTCAACATGGGGCTCAACCTCGGCAAGGCCGCCGGGGCGGGCATCCCGACGCACCTGCATTTCCACGTCGTGCCGCGCTGGGACGGCGACCATAACTTCATGCCGGTCATCGCCGACACGCGCGTGTTGCCGCAGGCGCTCGCCGAACTCTGGGCACGGCTCAAGCCCGCCTTCGCCGCCGTATGAGCCGCGTCGTCGACATCTCCGTCCGTCACGCCAAGACCAAGGTCTCCGCGGTCTCGGTCCAGCGCGTGGTCCATGCCTTGGATAAGCTCAAGGGCTACCGTTGCCCGGCGGGCTCCCTCTCGATCGCCTTCCTCGGTGACAAGGAGACCGCCAAGCTGCACGACGAATTCCTCGGCGATCCGACGGTGACCGACGTCATCACGTTCGTCGGGGAAGAGCATCCGGGCGAGCCTTTCGCCGGCGAGATCTGCGTGAACATCGATCAGGCCCGCCGGGCCGCGAAGGAGCACGGCGTCACGCTGGCCACGGAGCTGCGCCTCTACGTCGCCCATGGCTGGCTGCACCTTTCCGGCCTGCGCGACGGCAATCGCAAGGAGTCAGCGGCCATGCGGGTCGGCGAAGCCGTGGCGGTCTCGCATCTCGACAAGCTCGGCGCCAAGCTCCGGGTCCGCGATTAACGGACTCGCCCTCGGCTCCGTCCGCGTCCAACTTGCCCGCAGGATGAAGCGCACCGTCATCATTCACTCCGGCGGGATGGACTCCACCGTGCTCCTGGCCCACCTCGTGGCCGAGGGCAGGGAAGTGCACGCGCTCTCCGTCGACTACGGCCAGCGCCACCGCCGCGAACTCGTCGCCGCCGCCGAGATCTGCGCCCATTACAAGGTCCCGCATCGCGTCGCGGACCTCCGCGGCGTGACCTCCTTGTTCGGCGCTAACGCGCTCACGGACGCCCAGGTCGCCGTGCCCGAAGGACATTACGAGGAGGCCAGCATGAAGGCCACCGTCGTCCCGAACCGCAACATGCTCCTGATCGCCACCGCCGCCGCTTGGGCGATGTCGCTCAAGGCTTCCTCCGTCGCCTACGGCGCGCACGGGGGCGACCACGCGATCTATCCTGATTGCCGGCCGGCGTTCGCCGATGCCTTGGATAAGGCCATCCGGCTCGCCGACTGGCACGAAGTCTCTTTGGAACGCCCGTTCGTCGGCATGGACAAGACCGCCATCGTCCGACGTGGCGTCGAACTGGGCGTACCCTTCGTGCTGACGTGGTCCTGTTACGTCGGCGGCGATCGGCACTGCGGCCGATGCGGCACCTGCGTGGAGCGCAAGGAAGCCTTCCTCCGCGCCGGCGTGGCCGATCCGACGCCCTACGCCGGGTAGGCTTATTCTCCTGATAAGGAGGCTTAAGACCCTCGGGTTGGTGTGCTTTTGATTTGAAGGCGCTCGGCCTTGGCGGCTAATCCTCCGGCGTGTTCCGACGCTTCCAACGGCCGTTCGCCTGGCTCGCCCTCGTGGCGTGGCTGGCTGCGTCCGGTCTGTCGTGGGACCTGCTGCAGGTCGTCGCCTGGACGAAGATGTCTGTCGAGAACGCCGCCCAGCGCTCCGTCGGCGCGGC
>RDYO01000052.1 GCA_004293385.1 Verrucomicrobiota bacterium | reverse complement strand
TCCATCCTCAGCGGCGACTTCCGCGTCGAGAAGCGCGCGCTCCTCGAGATCCGCTTCGCCGACGGCAGCTTCGCCCTGGCCCTGAACGACCTCGTCATCAAGACCCGCGACGTCTTCCGGATGGGACGCTTCTCGGTGCTCGCCGACGGCGCCCGCGTGAACGAATACCGCGCCGACGGCCTCATCATCGCTTCGCCCACCGGCACCTCGGCCTACAACCTCGCCGCCGGCGGCCCGCTCGTCGATCCCGCGGCCTCCGTGCTCGTGCTGACGCCGATCTGCGCGCACACTCTCTCCAACCGCTCGGTGATCTTCGACGGCGAAACCGAACTCGAGATCCGCAGCGAAGACAGCGCCCTGCTCGGCCTCTCCGTCGACGGCCGCGAGACCCTCGAAGCCCAGCGCCGCCTCCCCCTCGTCATCCGCACCGCCAAAGTCCAGCTGGCCCTCCTGCGTCCGAAATCGCTCACCCATTTCGACGTCCTGCGGAGTAAGCTGAAGTGGTCGTAAACGAGGGGGCAAGCTGGCACGTGGGCACGTTGACACGGGGAAATCAACCCACCTGCAGCCTCAGGTAGGGTTGAGCGCCCTCGCTCAACCGTGGCTGACCAAGGATGGTCAGCCCTACCCGAGACAGCCTAACCCCTTCCCCGTTACTCGATACTCGTGCCCACGTGCCCCCTCGAGGGCGAGGTCAGGCGGTCGCCCAAGCGACCCTTGACCTCGCCCTCGCAGGCCCCTTTATCGCCACTTCGATGCTCACGATCGCCAATGTCACCAAGTCCTACGGCCCGCGCACCTTGTTCGCGGATGTGTCGTTGAACATCGCCCGCACCGACCGCCTCGGCCTCATCGGCGCCAACGGCGCGGGGAAGTCCACGCTCTTCAACATCATCCTCGGCAAGGACAACCCGGATGACGGCCTGATCGAGTGGGAACGCGGCGCGAACTTCGGCTTCCTCCCTCAGGAAAGCGCGCCCGTCGGCGACGAGACGATCCTCCAGATCGCCACGAGCGGCGGCAAGCTCGAGCCTGAGAACGACGACGACTGGGACATCGACTACACGCTCGAACCCCGCGCGAAGAAGATCCTCGCCGGCCTCGGCTTCCGCGAGACCGACCATGACAAGCTCGCCAAGACGTTCTCCGGCGGCTGGGTCATGCGCGCGCACCTCGCCCGCCTGCTCGTCAGCGAGCCCACGCTCCTGCTGCTCGACGAACCGACCAATCACCTCGACCTCGAAGCCCTGCTCTGGTTCCAGGACTACCTGACCCGCTACCCGGGCGGCCTCGTCGTCATCTCGCACGACCGCGCCTTCCTCAACGCCCTCTGCACGGGCATGATCGAACTCCGCGGCCAGCGCCTCCACGAATATTCCGGCAACTACGACGACTTCCTCGTCGAGCGCGAAGCCCGCAAGCAGCGCCAGCAGGCGATGTTCAAGAACCAGCAGCGCGAGATCGCCCACCTGCAGACGTTCGTCGACCGTTTCGGCGCCAAGGCCTCGATGGCCTCCCGCGCCAAGTCCAAGGAGAAGCAGATCGCCCGCCTCGAAGAGGTCGCGATCGACGAGCCCGAGGACGACCTGAAGAAGATCCAGTTCCGCTTCCCTCAGCCGCCGCGCTCCGGCCTCAAGGTGATGAAGCTCGAGCACGTCCAGCAGGCCTATGGCGAACACGTCGTCTACCAGGACCTCAACTTCGAGTGCGAACGCGGCCAGCGCACGGTGCTCGTCGGCCCCAACGGCGCCGGCAAGTCCACCCTGCTCAAGATCCTCGCCGGCGTCATCCCGATCAACGGCGGCCTCCGCGAGGAAGGCGGCAACGTCATCACCGGCTACTTCGCCCAGAACCGCGTCGACAACCTCAACCCGAAGCTGACCGTCCTCGAGAACGTGATGGAACTCCGCACCACGGAGAACGGACTCACCGAACAGCAGGCCCGCGGCATGCTCGGCACGTTCCTCTTCCGCAAGGACGACGTGCATAAGAAGGTCTCGGTGCTTTCCGGTGGCGAGAAGTCCCGCCTCGCGCTGGTGAAACTGCTGATCAACCCGCCGAACTTCCTGCTCATGGACGAGCCGACGACGCACCTCGACATCATGTCGATCGACGCGCTCATCGCCGCCCTGAAGACCTACGAAGGCACGCTCTACTTCGTGAGCCACGACGTGCACTTCATCCGCGAGATCGCCAAGACGGTCCTGCACGTGCACTCCGGCCGCCTGACGCAGTACGCCGGCGACTACGCCTACTACCTCGAGAAATCCAAGGCCGGCAACGAACGCGCCGCGCTGACCGCCGGCTTCACCGACGGACGCCCGAAGCAGGCCGAAGCCGCCAAGGCCGAAAAGCCCAAGGCGCCGGTCAAGCCCTCCGCCGCGGACATCCGCAAACTGAAGGCCGACGTCACGAAGTGCGAACAGCAGGTCGCCGAACTGGAAGCCAAGCAGGCCAAGCTGACCGCCGAACTCGCCGATCCGGCCACCTATACCGGCGGCGCGAACGTCCAGCAGCTCAACGCCCAGCTCCGCGATACGCTCAACGCCCTCCAGGCCGCCACGGCCGCCTGGGAACAGGCCGCGCAGAAGCTGAGCGAGGCTGAAGGCGCTTAAAGCGCTGGTAATAGCGGTTAGCGGTTGGCGGTTAGCGGTTAGGGAGGAAACAGTTTCAGTGATGAGACGGGAGCGACCCCTCTGTTTGGCGTTGTTTTGTAACTTTCCTATCCGCCAACCGCTAACCGCCTACCGCAGGGACCTGGTTTGTCGTCATTCCCTTCTGGCTCTCCGGGAACCCTTCCCTTACACCCCTGTCCTCACCTGACACCCCCATGCGTTCCCTCACCCGCCTCCTGTGCGCGCTCGGCCTCCTGGCCACCGCCGTCCCCGCCTTCGCCCACACGGCCGGCGAAGAGCTGTCCTCCGCGGCTTCCGCTTTCCTCGGCTCGCTCAACGCGGACCAGAAGGCCAAGGCGACCTTCGGCTTCGACGACGCCGAGCGCACCAACTGGATCTTCGTGCCGGCCGCCCGCAAGGGTCTGCCGCTGAAGGAAATGAACCCCGGCCAGCGCCACTTCGCCCAGGCCATCCTCTCCGTCGCCCTCAGCGGCCGCGGTCACATGAAGGCCGAGCAGATCATGGCCCTCGAACAGCTGCTCCTTGAGATCGAGAAGGGCTCGGGCCCGAAGCGCGACGCCGAGAACTACTTCGTGTCCATCTTCGGCAAGCCGGACCTCAAGGGAACCTGGGGCTTCCGCTGGGAAGGCCACCACCTCTCCCTTAACTTCACCCTCGTCGACGGCGAGCTCGTCAGCTCGACGCCTTCCTTCTTCGCCAGCAACCCGGGCAAGATCAAGGACGACCAGCCCGGCCCCGTGGGCTTCGAACTCCTGAAGTACGAAGACGACCTCGGCCGCCAGCTCGCCAAGTCCCTCACCGCCGAACAGCGCAAGCAGGGCTTCCTCAACCAGG
>RDYO01000051.1 GCA_004293385.1 Verrucomicrobiota bacterium | reverse complement strand
GGCAGGGGTGGGGGAGGGGTAGAATGAAGGGAAATGTACCGAAATTGGGGTAGGGGTAGGGATAGGGGTGGGGGGGAGTCGTTTCGGGTGGCAGGTGGCGGCCCCAGGTGGCGGGTGGCTGGATAGACTACCCCTATCCCTACCCCTACCCCTTGAAGTATTACCCTTTTCCCAGAACCTCGGCTCCTCCAACCTGTCTGCACCCCTACCTCCCTATGCGTCTTGCTTCCTTGCTCTCCCTCGTGGCCGCCAGCGGCCTGGTCGCCGCCGAAGGCTACACCGACACCCCTTTCATCCCCGGCACCCAGTGGCGCGTGCATGACGCCACCCGCCCGCAGCCGCCCCGCGCCGACGCTGCCAAGCTGAAGTGCAACGAAGCCCCGGCCCCGGCCGGCGCGATCGTCCTGGTCGGCGGCGCTGATTCCGCCGGCGAGTGGGAGCCCGACGCCGCTCCGAGCGCCAAGCTCAAGACCCCGGTGACCTGGGAAATCAAGGACGGCGTCATGACCGCCCGCTCCAACGGCATCCGCACCAAGCGCACCTTCGGCGACATCACCCTCCACGTCGAGTGGCGCTCCGCCGCCGGTTACGACACCGACCCCAAGAAGAAGAGCCAGGGTAACTCCAACAGCGGCATCTTCTTCATGAAGACCTATGAGCTCCAGGTCCTTGATTGCTCGAAGACCGAGACCTACGCCGACGGCATGACCGCCGCGATCTACGGCCAGCAGCCGCCCGCCTTCAACGCCTGCCTGCCTTCCCGCACCTGGAACAGCTACGACATCGAGTTCACCGCGCCGCGCTTCAACGCCGACGGCTCCGTCGCCAGCAAGACCCGCATCACCGTGGTGATGAACGGCGTCAAGGTCCAGGACGGCACCGAGTACATCGGCCCGAGCAGCCATAAGAAGAACCCTCCTTACGCGAAGCATGCGGACAAGCTCCCGCTCGGCCTGCAGTGGCACGGCGACGCCGTCGAGTTCCGCAACATGTGGGTCGTCGAGAAGAAGTAAGCCGGCGGCATGGAAATCCAATCTCATGCGGTGAAGCACCTGCTGGGCCTGCTCCTGCTGGGCCTGGTCTTCTACTTCATCGAGAGGGTGATGGGCGCGCGCCGTCGGCCGGGTTTTTTCCGTCCCGGCATGCTCACCGACGCCGCCTATTTCTTCACCGTCGAGTTCTTCAAGCAGGCCTCCCGTGTGCTGCTGATCGTGCCCTTCATCGTGCTCGTCATCGCGGGCGTGACGACGGGCGAGGCCGCGAAGGCGGGTTTATATCACGGGTTCGGTCCGGTGGCGGCCCAGCCGGTCTGGCTGCAGGCGATCGAGATCTACCTCTTGGCGGATTTCCTCGGGTACTGGATCCACCGACTCTTCCACACCGGCGCCTGGTGGCCGTTCCATGCGGTGCATCATAGTTCCGAGGACCTCGACTGGCTCTCGGCCGTGCGCGTGCATCCCGTCAACGAGGCGGTCGACAAGCTCGCCCCGGCGGTCCTCATCCTATTCCTCGGCTTTGATCCGACGGTTACCGCGGGTGTCGCCGGTTTCCTGACCTTCTACGCGATCTTCCTGCATGCCGACGTTGATTGGGATTTTGGCCCGCTTCGTTCCATCATCGCGACGCCGGTCTTCCATCGCTGGCATCACTCGAAGGACCCGGCGGCGATCGATAAGAATTTCGCCGGCCTCCTGCCAATCTGGGACATCCTCTTCGGCACCTACTACATGCCGAAGGATCGACTCCCGCAGAACTTCGGCGCGACCGAGCCGGTGCCGACGGGCTATTTCGGCCAGCTCTGGCATCCGTTCGCCGGCTGGTTCAAGCGCAAGGGCCCGCCGCCGCTGCCGTAAGGCCGGTTTGCTTCCCCGTTTGCATTAAGCGTCCCGGTCGTTAGGGTGATGGGCTTAGCCGATGTATCCTCAGGACCTCCGCGAAAACTGGCATGCCGGCCAAGGCCTGTGGAAAGACGTGCCCGCCGCGGAGTGGAACGACTGGCATTGGCAGATGCGCAACCGCATCACGACGCTGGCGCAGCTCGAGGAACGCCTCGAACTGACCAAGGAGGAGCGGGAAGGGTGCCTGTTCGCCCCTCATAAGCTGTCCCTGTCGATCACGCCCCATTTCTTCAACCTGATCGACCCCAAGGACCCGAATTGCCCGGTCCGCCGGCAGGTCATCCCGCGTATCGAGGAGTCTTACGTCGCCCCGGGCGAATCCGAGGACCCCGTCGGCGAAGAAGGGACCATGCCCGTCCCGGGCATCGTCCACCGCTACCCGGACCGCGTGCTCTTCCTGGTCACCGACCGCTGCGCTTCCTATTGCCGCTACTGCACGCGCAGCCGCCTGGTCTCCAACGCCCAGGCTTATGACTTCCATCCCGAGCTCGAGGCCGGCCTGAAGTATATCGAAGCCCATCCCGAGATCCGCGACGTGCTGCTCTCCGGCGGCGACCCGCTGCTGCTCTCCGACGCCAAGCTGGACGCGCTCCTCGGCCGCCTGCGCGCGATCAAGCACGTCGAGTTCATCCGCCTAGGGTCGCGCATCCCGGTCTTTCTGCCGCAGCGCATCACGCCCGAACTCGCCGAAATCTTCCGCAAGCACGGGCCGATCTGGATGAGCATCCACACGAATCATCCCAAGGAGGTCACCCGCGAGCTCGCGACCGCCTGCGAGCGACTGTCTTTCGCGGGCGTCCCTCTGGGTAATCAGTCCGTCCTCCTCGCCGGCGTCAACGACGACGCCGAGGTGATGAAGTCCCTCGTGCATCGCCTGCTGATGATGCGCGTCCGTCCGTATTATCTCTACGCCTGCGATCTGATCGAAGGCTCGACCCATTTCCGTGCGCCTATCCAGAAGGGCATCGAGATCATCCGCGCGCTCCGCGGCCACACGACCGGCTACGCCGTACCGCAGCTGATCATCGATACCCCGGGCGGCGGCGGGAAGGTCCCGATCAATCCGGAATACGTCCAGGCCGTCCACGATGGCATCGTCGAGCTGCGTAATTTCGAAGACCGGGCGTATGTGTATCCCTCCGGCACGAAGATGCCGGATGAGTATAAGGTTTAAGCGGTAAGCGTTTGGCGTTTAGCGGTTGGGATCACGAGTCACTCAAGGGGAAACCGGAAACCGGATGATTGGTTGGGACTGACTTTTGGTAGGGCTGACCGCCTCGGTCAGCCGCGGTTGAGCGAGGGCGCTCAACCCTACCTGAAAATGGATCCTCAGCATCCTTTCCGGTCTCCCCTTGGCGTGGGGCCTTCCTATCCGCTAACCGCCAACCGCTGGTTATCCGGCAAATACAACTAACCGGGGTTTTAATCCGGTTAGCGCTCAAAGTGGTGGGCTCGTAGGGATTCGAACCCCAAACGTCTGATCCGTAGTCAGAAATGATATCCATTTCACCACGAGCCCGTAGTGAGGGGTTTGAGCAAACGACCCCACGCCCCTAAGGCAAGGAATTTTTCAGGCCTGTGCCTGATGGAGGGCCACGGTGCCGAAAAGCATCCTTTTATGGCTTACCTTGGCGAATCCGGC
>RDYO01000017.1 GCA_004293385.1 Verrucomicrobiota bacterium | reverse complement strand
CACGGCGCCCGACGGCGTCACCTACAAGTCCGTCCTCAAGCCGACCGGCGCGCCCTTCCACGCCAAGAACCTCGACACCGACAAGAAGGTGGTGAACGACGTGACCCTCGAGACCGCCTCCGCGGACGACATCGCCCAGACGGTGAAGGTCATGGGCGGCGAGGACTGGGAACTCTGGATGAATGCGCTCGACGGCGCCGGCGTCCTCAAGGAAGGCTGCCAGACCGTCGCGTACTCCTACATCGGACCCCAGGTCACCTGGCCGATCTACAAGGACGGCACCATCGGCAAGGCCAAGGAGGACCTCGAGCGCGCCGGCCGCAAGATCGACGCCCTCATGAAGCTGCACCGCGGCCGGGCCTTCGTCTCGGTGAACAAGGCCGTCGTCACGCAGGCCAGCTCCGCCATCCCCGTCGTCCCCCTCTACGTCTCCCTGCTGTTCAAGATCATGAAGGCGAAGGGCACGCACGAAGGCTGCATCGAGCAGATCCAGCGCCTCTTCGAGAAGCAGATGTACAACGGAAACGCCCTCGACTTCGACGAGAACGGACGCGTCCGCATCGATGACTGGGAAATGTCGGCGGACGTCCAGAAGGCCGTCTTCGACGCCTGGCCGCACGTCACGACGGAGACCTTCGACGCCCACGCCGACTTCGCCGGCTACCAGACCGACTTCATGAAGAACTTCGGGTTCGGCCTCGCCGGCATCGATTACGAAGCCCCGACCGAAGTCGAACGCCCCATCGAGGACGCCTAAGTGGCCAAGGTCTTCTCCATCGCGAACCAGAAGGGCGGCGTCGGCAAGACGACCACCACCGTGAACCTCGGCGCCGGCCTCGCGCGCCTCGGCATCCCGACCCTCCTCATCGACCTCGACGCCCAGGCCAACGCGACCAGCGCGCTCGGCATCGAGAAGACCGAAGGCAAGTCCCTCTATAAAGTCCTGCACGGCGAAGCCAAGGCCGCCGACATGATCGTCGCGACGTCCACCGAGAAGCTCGACCTCATCCCGTCCGAAGTCGACCTCGCCGCCGTCGAATCCGAACTCGCTCAGGCCGAGAACTACCTCGGCCGCCTCCGCGAAGCCCTCGCGCCGGTGATCGCGACCGGCAAGTACAAGGCCATCCTCATCGATTGCCCTCCCGCGCTCGGCATGCTCTCGATGAACGCGCTCGGCGCGTCCGACCACCTGATCGTCACCCTGCAGACCGAATACCTCGCGATGGAAGGCCTCGGCCAGATCCTCGGCGTGGTCGACCAGCTCAAGGCCGCCGGCGCGAGCGACAAGCTCACCGTCGGCGCGATCGTGATGACGATGTATGACGTGCGCACGAAGCTCTCGCGCCAGGTCGTCGAGGAAGTGAAGACCCACTTCCCAGCCCTCGTCATGGATTCGATGATCCCGCGCACGATCCGCCTGTCAGAGTGCCCGAGCCACGGCCAGACGATCTTCCAGTACGACGTCCACTCCCCGGGCGCCGTCGCCTACGACGCGCTCGCCAAGGAGTTCGCCAAGCGCTTCGCGCTGAAGTGAGCGGCGCCGGCCAGTCGCGCGTCCGCCACGTGCGGAGCTTCGAGGAACTGCGCACCACGCGCTTCGCCGACGGCGTCAACGCCCTGTGCTGGGAACGCACACTGCCCGGCGACTACGCCGAGGTCATCGCGAAGCTCGGCCCCGGCGAGGGCATCGTCGCACTCGAGGATGAACGCATCCGTGCGCTCGACCTGAGTCCCGCCGGACTTCTCGCCGCCGAAGCGATGCTCGCCGACCAGCGACTCCTGCGTGACCACGACCTCGCCCCGTCCCTCAACTGCGTCTACGACTGCGTGCGCGACCCCGATGCCGGCGTCGTCCCGACCGACGTGACGTCCTTCCATGTCGACAGCGCCCCCGTCGAGGTCGACACATGGCTCTGCACCTATCACGGCGCTTGCAGCGAAGGCCTCCGCAACGAGGACGCCCTCCTGAAAGTCGAGCTCCCGGAGATCCGTGCGGCCCTGCTCAAGGAATACGGCGGTACGGATGACGCCGGCTTCGCTGAGTTCCTGCACGACAATAGCTACGATTCCCACTACGCGCCGAAGCCCGGCGCGACGCCCTACCCCTTCGGAACCTTTACGCTCTGGCGTATCGCCACCCGCTGGCCCGGCAGCCCCGTACCGCCTTGCATCCACCGCGCCCCGGAGAATCACCCCGGCTCACCGCGCCTGCTGCTGATCAGCTGAGTTATTTAACCAGCGTCAGCTTGGACGGATAGCGACGATCGGCGTTCCATTCGCCGAGATAGATGTCGCCGGCGGAATCCACAAAGAGGTCGTGGCCATGCTTGAAGATCGGCTGGGCCTGACTGAGCGGCTGCAGCTTGCCGTCGACGTACTTGGGCTCGTTGCCGCCCGGCGCGCTGAGGACCTTCTTGGAGGCGCGGTCCAGCACGAGCAGGAATCCGGACTGCGGGAGACGCTTGCCCTTGGCGTCCTTGCTCCAGCAGACGGCGGTATAGATCTTATCACCGCGGAAGAAGAGCTGACCGGCGAAGGCACCCGGCAAGTCGATGGCATCGACGTGCTTGCCGTCCAAGGTGAACGCCTTGACCTGATTCTGGGAGCGGGAGGGCACCCAGACGAGCGGGCCACGCGGGTCGGCGGCGTCGATCGATATGCCATGCGCGTTGCTGAGGTTCGCGGCGTCCTTCGTGGGGCCGCCCCACTTCTTGAGCAGCTTCCCTTCGAGCGAGAATTCGTAGATCAAGTTCGAGCCGTAGCCGTCGGCCACGAGCAACGTGCCCGCCGGCGTCCAGGCGACGTCGCACGGCATAAACTTGCCGTCGCTCAGGCCGAGCTCTTTCGGCGTGGGGAACTTGCGCACGACCTTACCGTCGGTCGTCAGTAACGTGATGCGTCCCTCGACCGCGGAAGGATTCCAGCCCTCGGCCGCCATGTGCCAGCCGGAGTCGACGTGCACAAGATACTCCACGCCGTCCTGCTCGAAGACCTCCAGGCCGTGGCCGCCGCCAAGTCCCGCGCTGATCGAACGGATATAGCGGCCGTCCTTCTCGAAGACGATGAAGTCGTTCTTAGGGTGATCCGTCACGAGGTAAAGGCGGCCCGCCTTGTCCTCGGCGAGCGCATGCGCGTTGACGATCGGCGCGACCGCCGGATCGGCCTTGGCCCAACCCAGGTCGAGGGTGTAACGAGCCGCACCATGTCCGAGAACGGCGGGCTGCTCCTTGGCGAAGAGCGAAGAGGCGAGGAGCAAGGCGAGGAGACGCATGAAGGGGTGGCGGCAGACTACCTCCGCGGGTGCTTCAGGCAAGCCCGCCAAAGCGTCCTCTAATGGCTTGTTCTTAGTCCCTTGCCTAAGGGCGGACCGCGGCTTGGATGAAACCATGCGCAGTAACCTCGCTTGGCTCCGCCCCTACGTCTTCGGGACCGTGCTCGCCGGCATCCTGACCTTCGACCTCTCCAATCAATGGGAGGTGCCCGTGGTCGGCCTGCCTCGCGAGATGTATGACCGTTACGTCGACGCCGTCGACCCCCGCGCCGAACCCGCGGAACTCCTGAAACTAGCCGAAGACGGAAATGTCCAGGCGCAGTATGTCTACGCCTTACGCCATACCGCTTACGCTCCGATCGACCTGCAACTGACAGAAGACAAGAACGTGGCTTTTCGCTGGACCCAAAAGGCCGCCAACAACGGCCACTCGCGCTCCATGGCGGTGCTCGCCTTCTATTATGCGCGCGGCAACGGGGTCGCGAAAGACCTCGCAAAGGCGGAAGAATGGGCGAACAAGGCCATCAAGAAAAGTCAGCCCATGGGGTTTCGCGTGCTCGGCGACATCACCAAGGAAAAAGCCGTCCTGAAGAAGCCCAAGGGCGGCGCGCCGGAGAACAAGAAACTGCAGGCTGATTTCGAGAAAGGAATGAAGGACGCCTACGCCTACTATCAGCGCGGCGCGGATGCCGGCGACCGGGTCTCGCTACGACTGCTGGCCGAAGGGCACGACGAAGGCGTACCGGGCTTGCCACGGAACTACGAACAGGGAACGGAGTTGCTGAAGCGTTCGGCGATGCGCCGCGACCTCGTCGCAATCAGCCGCCTGGCCCTGCGACTGGAAGAAGGCGTGAAGGCGCCCCGCGACTTGGCCCAAGCCTATGCCTGGCGCCTCGTGCTGACCCAGCTTACCGGCAAGGCGGAAGACGCGGAAGCGCTCGACCAGCTGGAGCGAAACATGCGCCTATCCGAGACCAAGAGCGGACAGGAAGCCGCCGCCAAGATCCTCAAGGAACTGCCCTCCGAAGCATCCGACGCCCTTTCGCGCCTGCACACCTCCCGCTGAACGATGACGCCGAACCAGCTGAAATCCTCCGCAGAAACCGACGCACAGCCGCCTCGCGGCCTCTCGCGCGAGGCGCAATCTCTTTGGTTCATCAAGAAGGGCGACTGGGAGGCGGCCCATGATATCGCCCAGGACATCGAGACTCCCGTCGGCTCCTGGCTCCATGCGCTCCTCCACCTCATCGAAGGCGACCTCGGCAACGCCCGCTATTGGTTCGCCGAAGCCGGCCGGCCCGTGAAGAAGCCCTCGCAGATCGACGAACTCTGGGACGAAATCGCCGGAGTCGTCCTGAAGTAAGGGGTTGGGTTTGACGCATCGGGGCTTCCCGCCTCGATAGCGGCATGTCCGCTCAGCCACGCCGTGCCCTGACCGGCGTGCCTTCGCACGCCTGGGCCGCTTGCGCCTGTTCGGAAGGCGCCGAGCGGCGCGTGATCGTCTTCCTAGCCTCGAACCTCGGCGCGGCGGAGACCTTCGCCGAAGAGACCGCCCAGCTGCTGACCCTGCTCAACGACGCACAGCCGGTCGCCCGCACCCTGACCGAGGCCGATGCCGCCGTCCCGGCCTTCGAAGCCGACTGCGACCTCCTCGGCGTCCTCTCGCTCCTGCGCCATGGCAATCATGACGCAAAGCGGCCGCTGCTCATCGCCTGCACGCCCGGCTCGCTCACCCGCCGCTCGCCCGCCCCCGAAGCCACGGCCAAGGCGGAGATCGTCGTCCGCAAGGGCGAGAAGCTCGCCCTCCGTGATTTCGCCAAGCGTCTCGCCGAAGACTTCGGCTACGCCCATGAGGCCCTCTGCGAGCAGCCTGGTGAATACGCGCTCCGCGGCGGTATCCTCGACGTCTACCCCTTGAACGCGCAGATGCCCGTGCGCATCGACCTCTTCGGCGACGTCGTCGAGTCGCTCCGCCCGTTCGACCCCGCGACGCAGCGCAGCGAAGGCGAGGTCGACGGACTCGTCATCTGCGCGCCGCGGGATGATTCCGGCTCGGCCCCCGAGGCGCCGTTCTTCCGGCACCTGCCGGCCGACGCGCTCATCATCTCGGTGGACCGCTGCCACGAGGACGTCCTCTGCGCCGAACTACACTCGGCCAAGGTCGACGAGCTCCTGCTCGAGGAGACCGACGATGCTCCGCTCGGTTACGCGGCGCACGCGCTCGAGTCGACACCGGCTGAATCCTTGCTCATCGGCTCCGCGACGGACAGCACCGAGACGCGCCCCGCCCTCCTCCGGGCCGCCGCCTCGCTGGCCAAGGACGGGCGTCCCTGCCTGCTCACCGGCGACACCGACGGCTCCGTCGACCGGCTCAACGCCGAGGTCGCCAGCGCCAAGATCCGCGGCTTCGCGCCGCGCATCACCCACGGACGGTTCGGCGGCGGCATCATCATCGCCCCGGACAAGCTCCCCGGCCTGCTCAAGGACGGCCTGCTCCTGCTGACCGAACGCGAGCTCTTCGGCCGACGCAAACGTCCGCTCGCCGTCCTGCCGCGCCGCCGCACCGCCATCCGGGCCGCCGTCGGCCGCGCGCTCGACTTCGGCGAACTCGCCGACGGCGACGCCCTCGTGCACGCCACGCAAGGCGTCTGCCTCTTCCGCGGCATCAAGGCCCACGAGCACAACGGACGCACCGAGGATTTCATCGGCCTGGAGTTCGCCCTGAAATCGATGCTGCACCTCCCCGTGCGGGAGTCGCATCTCCTCACGCGCTACATCGGCATCGGCCGGGCCGTACCCAAGCTCTCGAAACTCGGCGGAGGCGGCTGGGAGAAGTCGCGTAAGGCCGCCGAGAAGGCCACCGCCGACCTCGCCGCGCAGCTGCTGGCGATGCAGGCCGCCCGCTCGACCAAGCCCGGCATCACGCACCCGAAGGACGCGGACAACGCCTGGATGGGCGAGTTCGAGCGTTCCTTCCCGCATCGCGAGACCCCGGACCAGACGCGCGCGATCATCGACGTGAAGGCCGACATGGAACGCCCCGCGCCGATGGACCGGCTCGTCAGCGGCGACGTCGGCTTCGGCAAGACCGAGGTCGCGCTGCGCGCCGCGTTCAAGTGCGTGCTCGGCGGACGCCAGGTGGCGATCCTCGCGCCCACGACCGTCCTCGCCCAGCAGCATTTCGAAAGCTTCAAGGAGCGCCTCGCCCGCTGGCCCGTCTCCGTCGAACTCCTGAGCGGTTACCGCACCGCCAAGCAGAAGGCCGACGTCCGGGCGCGTGCCGCGGCCGGGACCGTCGACGTCGTCGTCGGCACGCACGCCCTGCTCTCCGACGGCACCAGCTTCGGCAAGCTCGGCCTCGTCATCATCGACGAAGAGCACCGGTTCGGCGTGCGCCATAAGGAGCGCCTCAAGGAGCTGCGCACCGAGGTGGACGTGCTCGCCATGAGCGCGACGCCCATCCCGCGCACGCTCTACCTCGCGCTCGTCGGCGCGCGCGACCTCAGCGTCATCGAGACCCCGCCGCGCGAACGCCTGCCCATCCGCACCATCGTCCGGAGCTACGACGAGAAACTCGTCCGCGACGCCGTGAAGGCTGAGCTCGCCCGCGGCGGCCAGGTCTTCTACCTGCACAACCGCGTCGAGACGATCCAGGCCGTCGCGGAGCGGATCGCCGCGCTCGTGCCCAAGGCGCGCATCATCGTGGGCCACGGCCAGATGCCGGCCGGACAGCTCGAAGAAGTCATGTCGGCCTTCGTCGCCGGCGAGTACGACGTGCTCGTCTGCACGACGATCATCGAGACCGGCCTGGACATCCCGAACTGCAACACGCTCATCATCGAGGGCGCCGACCGGTTCGGCCTGGCGCAGCTCTACCAGCTGCGCGGGCGGGTGGGCCGGTTCAACCGTCAGGCCTACGCCTACCTCTTCCTCCACCGCCATGCCGCGCTGGTCGGGACGGCGCACCGACGCCTCTCGGCCATCCGTCAGTACAACCAGCTCGGCGCCGGCTTCCGCATCGCCATGCGCGACCTCGAACTGCGCGGCGCCGGCAACATCCTCGGGGCGGCGCAGAGCGGCCACGTCGCGACCGTCGGCTTCGACCTCTACTGTCAGCTCCTCCGCCGGAGCGTCGCCAAGCTCCGGGGCGACAAAGGCTCGGTGATCGAACGTTGCGAGGTCCAACTGGACTTCATCGACCACACCCAGGCCGCCCTGGGCACGGAACAGACCAACAGCAGCGACGGCGAAGTCCCCCTGCTGACCGCCACCCTGCCGTCGGACTGGATCCCTGAGACGCGCCTGCGCATCGAAGCCTTCCGCCGCGTCGCGCTGGCGTTGGACGCCGCCGAGGTGGCCGAACTGCGGACTTCCCTCAAGGATCGCTACGGCAAACTGCCCCCGGAAGCGGACGCCCTGCTCAGCCTGGCGGAGATCCGGTGCCTGGCGGAAGATAAATGTGTCGTTTCGGTGACGACCGACGGAGCCGTGCTGCGTTGTCAGCAGGCGCTCGCCGGCCGCCCGCCTGAGCCCATTCTCGTCGGCAACCGGTTTCCCCGCTTGACCGTGCGAGACCCCCTGCGGAAACTGAAGGAAATCCGCGGCTTCCTCTCACGGCTGCCCGCGCCTGACGTCCGATGAAATCCTTCCTCCTCTCCAGCCTGCTCGCCCTGACCGCGGCCGTCGCCTCCGCCCAGCTCAAGCTGCCTTCGATCGAGGAAGCCGCCGCCAAGCGCTGGTCCCAGCTGAACTCGGACCGGATCGCCGCCGACGCGGACGGCCAAGGCATCACCCTTTCGGACATCCGCCGCCAGATCGACCCGATCATCGGCCAGCTGCGCGCCGCCTCCCGTTCGGACCTCGAGTTCGAACAGGCGCTGGGACAGGCCGCCCAGGAGACGCTCAAGTCGATGGCCGAACGCCAGATCGTCATCGCCGAATTCCGGGCCAGCACCGCCAACCTGCCGGCCTCGTACGTCGACGCGGACATCGAAGAGACCGTCCGACGGGACTTCGCCGGCGACCGCAACCGTTTCGTCGCCTCGCTACGCGCGGCCGGCACCACGCCGCTCGCCTACCGCAAGACGATCGAGGACCGCATCATCTTCGAATACATGGTCGGCCAGATCCGTCGCACCGCCTGGGACGTCAATCCCGGCAAGATCCAGGAGTACTACGACAAGAACAAGGCCGACTTCGCCCGCAAGGAGCAGGTGAAGCTCCGCCAGATCACCATCACGCAGGGCGCCGCCGAGAAGCCCGAAGAGACCGCCGCCCGCGCCAAGGCCTGGGCGGAAGCGCTGCGCCAGCCGTCCAAGGTCACCGAACTGCTCGCCGCCTACAAGATCGGCGGCAAGCCCATCGCCGGCCAGCCGACTTTCGCCGACGTGGCCGAACGCATCAGCACCGACGACTTCGCGCGCAAAGGCGGCGACGCCGGCTGGCGCAACTTCGAGGACCTGAACCAGACCGTCGTCGCCGCCGTCCGTAAACTGAAGCCCGGCGAGATCTCCGAGCCCCTGAAGTTCGACGTCGGCACCGCGCCCCTTTACGTGATCGTCAGCCCGGAATCCGTGCGTCCGCAAGGCCATGCGCCAGTGAACGACCCCGAAGTCATGGCGGAGATCGAGACGAAGGTGCGTTCGATCGGCATGAAGCTCGCGATCCAGCGCTGGTTGGACGAGCTGCGCGCCAAGCACTACGTCCAGCTGCGCTGAGATGGACTCCGACCGCCGTGAACCCGTCGCCGTGACCGGCCGGGCTCCCGCCGCCTACGCCTGCCATGCTTTCCCGCGACGCAGCGCCGGCGTGCTGCTCCATCCGACCGCCCTGCCGGGAGACGGACCCGTCGGATCACTGGGAGCCGAAGCCCGCCGCTTTGTCGACATCCTGGCCGCCGCCGGTTTCGGCTGGTGGCAGGTCTGCCCGCTCGGGCCGACCGGTTACGGCGATTCGCCTTACCAGGCCCTCTCCGTCTTCGCCGGCAATCCGCACCTCCTCGACCTCGCCGACCTCGGGGCGCGCAAGCTGCTCACTTCCGAGGAGATCGCCGCGCTGCGACGCGGGAGCGACGGGCGCACCGACTACGGTCGTCTCTGGAACCAGCTGCGCCCGACGCTGCAGCTCGCCGCGCGACGCGGCGCCAAGACCCTGAAGCAGAACGCCGCCTTCCGGCGATTCCGCGAGCAGCAGGCCGGCTGGCTCGGCGCCTGGTGCCGCTTCTCCGCGCTACGTGAAGCGAATGGCTTCACCGCGCCGGACAAGTGGACGATCGACGAAGCCCCGGCCGAAGCCGTGGCCGAGGCCGAAGTGCTGCAGTTCCTCTTCGCCGAGCAATGGAAGGCGCTCCGCGAATACGCACACGGCAAGGGCGTCCGCTTCTTCGGCGACGAACCCATCTATGTCTCCGCCGATGGTTGCGACGCCAAGACCCGCCCGGAGCTCTTCCAGCTCGACGCGCAGGGCCGGCCGACGGCCGTGGCCGGCGTGCCGCCGGATTACTTCGCCGCGGACGGACAGCTCTGGGGCAATCCGCTGTATGCCTGGGACCGGCACGCCGCCGACGGCTTCGCCTGGTGGCAGGCACGCGTCCGGCACGACCTCGAACTCTTCGACGCGATCCGCATCGACCACTTCCGCGGCATCCATGATTACTGGAGCGTCCCCGCCGGCGCCCCCAACGCCCGCGAAGGCAAATGGTGCGACGGCCCCGGACTCGCCTTCACTGACGCGCTGGCCGGCCTCCCGCTCGTCGCCGAAGACCTCGGCCTGCTCTCCCCTGGCGTCGACGTGCTCCGCCAGGCTTCCGGCCTGCCCGGCATGTCGGTGCTGCAGTTCGGATTCGGCGGATCTCCCGAGGGCAATCCGCACTTCCCCACGAACATCACCACGGACCGCGTCGTCTACACCGGCACGCATGACAACGACACCGTCGTCGGCTGGCACGCGCAGGCGTCCGCCGACGAACGCGCGCGCGTCGAGGCTGTCTTCGGCGCGATGACCGATCCGCACGTCACGCTCGCCGAAGCGGCCTTGGCGTCGCCCGGCGTGGCCGCGTTCATCCCTGTCCAGGACCTGCTCGGACTAGGCGCCGAAGCCCGCTTCAACACCCCGGGAAATCCGCAAGGCAACTGGGGCTGGCGCATGAGCGACCTGCAGCTGACCACGCTCGCGGCGACGGCCGGCGCGTGGCGTCAGCGGCTGAAGGCGACGGGCCGGCTCAGCGCGTAAGGCGACGGTACTTCGGGCGACGCGGCGTGTCCGATTCGAGGCCGAGTCGCTTGCGCCGGTCTTCGAGGTAGTCGCCGTAGTTGCCTTCGTGCCAGACCACCGTGCTGTCGTCTTCGAACGCGAGGATGTGCGTGGCCACGCGGTCGAGGAACCAGCGGTCGTGCGTCACGATGACCGCGCAGCCGGCGAAGCCTTCGAGGGCGTCTTCGAGCGCGCGGATCGTGTTCACGTCGAGGTCGTTGGTCGGCTCATCGAGCAAGAGGACGTTGGCGCCGGCCTTGATGAGGCGCGCGAGGTGGATGCGGTTGCGTTCGCCGCCCGACATCACGCCGACCTTGCGTTGCTGGACGTCGCCCGTGAAACCGAAGCGCGCCGCGTAGGCTCGGGCCGGGACCATGATCTTGCCGAGGTGGACCATGTCCTGCCCGTCGGAGATCGCGGACCAGAGCGGCGCGTCGGCCGGGAGCGAATCGCGGGACTGGTCGACGTAGGCGATCTTCACCGACTCGCCGACCGTGAGCGAACCCTTGTCCGGCTTCTCCTGACCCGTGATCATGCGGAAAAGCGTCGTCTTGCCGGCGCCATTGGGTCCGACCACGCCGACGATGCCGCCGGCGGGCAGCGTGAAATTGACCTCGTCCATCAGGATGCGGTCACCGTAGCCCTTGGACAGGCCGCGGGCCTCGATGACGGCGCCGCCGAGGCGCGGGCCGGGCGGGATCCAGATCTCGGCCGCCTTCTCCTGCTGGTTCTGGTCCTGCGTGAGCATCTGCTCGTAGGCGCGGAGACGGGCCTTGTTCTTGGCCACGCGGGCCTTGGGCGAAGCCGCGGCCCACTCGCGTTCGCGCTCCATCGAGCGGGAACGGGCGGCGGACTGCTTCTCCTCCATCTCGAGGCGCTGCTGCTTCTGCTGGAGCCAGGAGGAGTAGTTGCCCTTCCACGGGATGCCGCGACCGCGGTCGAGCTCGAGGATCCAGCCCGCGACGTTGTCGAGGAAGTAGCGGTCGTGCGTGATCGCGATGACCGTGCCCTTGTAGCCTTGCAGGTGGCGTTCGAGCCAGGCGACCGTATCGGCGTCGAGGTGGTTGGTCGGCTCGTCGAGCAGGAGGATGTCCGGCTCCATGAGCAGCAGGCGGCAGAGCGCCACGCGGCGCTTCTCGCCGCCCGAGAGCGCGGAGACCACCGCGTCGCCGGGCGGGCAGCGCAGGGCTTCCATCGCCATCTCGATGCGGGCGTCGAGGTCCCAGCCGCCGCGCGTGTCGAGGATCGTCTGGATCTCGCCTTGGCGGGCCAGGATCTGCTCCTGCTCCTTGGCGTCATCGGTCTCCGACACCTTCACGAAGGTCTCGTCGTATTCCTCAAGCAGCGCCTTCATCGGGCCGGCGGCCTGCATCACGCATTCCTGGACCGTGAGATGCTCGTCGAGCCGCGGCTCCTGGGCGAGGTAGCCGAGCGTGTAGCCCGGCACCTGGCTGATCGCGCCGTCGAACTCCTTGTCCTCGCCGGCCATGATCTTGAGCAGCGTCGACTTGCCCGAGCCGTTGAGGCCGAGGACGCCGATCTTGGCGCCGTAATAGTAGGACAGGGAAATGTCGCGGAAAACGGGTTTCTTTTCGAAGTACTTCGTGACCCCCGTCATCGTGAAGATTACTTTTTCGTCGGCCATGAGGGAAGGTTCGGAGAAGACCCCCCGGGGGCAAGCGGAACCCTCCGGGCCGGGGGGTCGAGCGCACTTGACATCCCCCCGGGGGTACCCAAGATAGGCTTCAGTTCACCTTCACCGAGGTGGGTCCTGCCGGACCCGCTTTTTTTGTCCCCAAATCATTTCACCGAAAACCCGCACCCATCACCATGAGCGTCGATATCAAACCCTTCCTCCAATATCTCGAAAAGGAGAAGAACATCAAAAAAGAAGAGGCCTGCGCCCTCATCGTCGAGGCCATCAAGTCCTCCGTCGAAAAGTCGGTCATGGCCGGCCAGAACGTCGAAGTGAACGCCGACGCCGTCTCGGGCAAGCTAGACGCCTACGTCGTCCTCCGCGTGACCGACTCCGTGTCGGACCCGCTCCAGGAGATCAACCCCGTCGCCGCCTCCCTGATCCAGCCTGACGTCCAGGTCGGCCAGGAAGTCCGCAAGCCGATCAAGGTCGAGGACCTCGGCCGCATCGCCGCCAAGACCACCCAGCAGCTGCTCAACCAGCGCTTCCGCAAGATCGAGAAGGACCAGGTCTTCCAGGAGTACAAGGACAAGGTCGGCGACATCGTCACCGGCACCGTCCGTCGCACCGAGCGCGGCAACGTCGTGATCGAACTCGGCACCGCCGAAGCCGTCCTCACCCACAAGGAACGCTGCCACGGCGACGAATTCCGCACCGGCGACCGCATCCGCTGCCTCCTGCTCGAGATCCGCGAAGACCCGCAGCGCGGCCGTGAGTTCGTGCTCTCCCGCGCCAACCCGGCCTTCGTCCGCCGCCTCCTCGAGCTCGAGGTCGCCGAGATCGCCGACAAGACCGTCACCATCGCCGCCATGGCCCGCGACCCGGGCTACCGCACCAAGATCGCCGTCGACTCCCGCGACCCCAAGGTCGACCCCGTCGGCGCCTGCGTCGGCGCCCGCGGCGCCCGCGTCCGCAACATCGTCAAGGAACTCGGCGGCGAGAAGATCGACATCATCCGCTACCATGCCGAGCCGCTCAAGCTGCTCGAAGAAGCCATCCGTCCGGCCAAGCCGCGCAACGTCCGCATCGACGAACGCACCCGCTCCATCTTCTTCGAAGTGGACGAAGACGACATGCGCATCGCCATCGGCAGCAAGGGCCGCAACGCCCGCCTGACTTCCAAGCTCATGGGATGGGGCCTCAACATCCAGAAGGCCACCCACGCCGCCGAAAGCTTCGAAGCCAAGGCCGGCGACGCCGCCGTGCGCATCGCGGACCAGCTCGGCCTCCCGGCCGAACTCATCGCGAAGTTCGTCGGCCTCGGCATCTCCAGCGTCGAAGCCCTCGAAGGCGCGACCGTGGAAGATTTCAAGGAAAGCGGCATCCCGACCGAAGAGGTCGAAGCCGTCCTCGCCGCCTACGCCAAGGGCCGCCGCTCGTAATCCTTCCGCCGTCCACCCTCCCGACACCCTCCGCCCGCGCACATGACCGAGAAGAAGAAATCCGAAGCCAAGAAGCCCGCGACCACGCAGCGTTTCAGCGACGTGGCCAAGGAGCTCGGCATCGAGGTCAAGGCGCTGCTCGCCCTGGTCGACCAGTTCGTGGTCGCCCGCCCCGACTTCAAGGACTACGTCTTCACCGACGGCAAGAAGCCCGCGGCCTCGAGCAACTTCGGTAAGATCTACCGCGAGGAGTTCATGGCGTTCGTCGCCGACAAGCTCCCGAAGAAAGCCGAGCCCGCCCCGGAACCCGTCCAGCCCGCCGCCGAGGCTCCCAAGGCCCCGGAGCCGGCCAAGCCCGCCCCGGCCGCGCCCGTCGCCCCGGTCGCCAAGCCCGGCACGCCGCCCCCGGTGAGCCTGCCGCCGCGCCCGACCATCGTGGCCACGCCTCCGCCCGCCGCGCGCCCGCCGGTCACCCCCGTCATCCCGCGTCCGACCATCGCGCCCACGCCGGCCAAGGCCGACCTGCCGCCCGTCGTCATCAGCAACACCCCGCCGCCCATCCCGGTGCGCCCGGCCAACGTGCCGCCCGTCGTCCGTCCGCCCGTCGCGCCGATCGTCAACCGTCCGGCCGCGACCAGCAGCCAGGCCGCGCCCGGCAGCAAGGGCGTCATCACCGTCCGCCCGCCGATCGTCGTGCGTGACTTCGCGATCGCGCTCAATCTCAAGCCCTTCCAGGTCATCGGCAACCTGATGGAACTCAACAAGGTCGTCAGCGTCTCCTCCGTCATCGAGGAAGCCGACGCCCGCAAGGTCGCCGAACGCCACGGCTATACGCTGGAGATCCGCCACCGCGGCGAAGGCGTGCAACCCGTCAAGAAGGTCGAGAAGCCTTCCGAAGACGATCCGGCGCTCATGACCCCGCGTCCGCCCGTCGTCTGCGTGCTCGGTCACGTCGACCACGGCAAGACCACCCTCCTCGACTTCTTCCGCAAGACCAACGTCGTCTCGGGCGAAGCCGGCGGCATCACCCAGCACATCGGCGCCTACTCCGTCGCCTACCAGGGCGAGAAGCCCGAGTACAAGGGCAAGACCGTGACCTTCCTCGACACTCCCGGCCACGCGGCCTTCGCCAAGATGCGCGAACGCGGCGCTTCGGTGACCGACGTCGCCGTGCTCGTCGTGGCGGCGGACGACGGCTTCATGCCGCAGACCGAGGAAGCCCTCAAGTTCGCGCAGAAGCACGCCAGCGCCATCGTGGCCGCGATCAACAAGGTCGACGCCAAGGGCGCGAACCTCGACCGCGTGAAGCAGCAGATGCAGCAGCGCAACATCACCCCGGAAGACTGGGGTGGCGAGACCATCACCAGCCCCGTGTCGGCGCTCAAGGGCACCGGCATGACCGAGCTCCTCGAGTCCATCCTGCTCCAGGCCGAAGTCCTCGACCTCAAGGCCAACGCGAAGTGCCCCGCCCAAGGCGTCGTCATCGAATCGCAGATGGAGACCGGCCGCGGCCCGACCGCCACCGTCATCGTCCAGAAGGGCACGCTCAAGCCCGGCGACTCGTTCGTCTGCGGCGAAACCTGGTGCAAGGTGCGCGCGCTCATGGATGAGCGGGGCAACCGCATGCCCTCCGCCGCTCCCGGTGCTCCGGCGCTCGTGCTCGGTTGGGACGCCGTCCCGGCCCCCGGCACCAAGTTCAAGACCGTCAAGAACGACCGCGAAGCCCGCGAGATCGCCGAAGAAGCCGCCCTCGCCGCCCGCAAGGCCGCCGAGGCCGTGCAGCAGGCGCCGAACACCGGGGCCCGCCCCGGCATGTCGGACCTCGAGCGCCTCATGGCCGCCCTGGCCCAGGACAAGGAGAAGATCCTCCGCGTCCTCCTCAAGGCCGACGTCAACGGCACGCTCGAAGCCCTCGAAGGCTGTCTCCGCGACATCAAGTCGGCCAAGGTCCGTCTCGAAGTCGTCGGCGGTTCCGTCGGCCCCGTGACCCAGGGCGACGTCGCCCTGGCCGAGGCCTCCAAGGCCCTCATCGTCGCCTTCGACACCAAGCTCGAGAACGGCGTCCAGCCGCAGCTCAAGCGCACCGGCGTCCGCCTCATCACCCATGACATCATCTACGAGCTCATCACGCTCGTGAAGGACGCCATGACCGAACTCCTGGACCCCGAGGTCCGCGAGAACAAGCTCGGCGCCGCCGAAGTGCGCGCCGTCTTCCCCCTCGGCAAGGAGCACAAGGTCGCGGGTTGCATGGTCACCGAAGGCCTCATCCGCCGCGCCGCCAAGGCGCGCGTGGTCCGCGGCGGCAAGATCATCCACAACGGCCCGGTCGAGACGCTGCGTCGCTTCAAGGACGACGCCTCCGAGGTCAAAGCCGGCTTCGAGTGCGGCATCAAGCTCGGCGGCTACGACGAGTACCAGCCCGGCGACATCATCGAAGCCGTCGAGATGGTCCAGACGCGTCCGAGCCTCTAAGCCTCATGTCCCAACGCCAGCTCCGGGTCGCCGAACTCATCCAGCGCGAGGTCTCCTCCGCGCTGCGACAGTCCTGGCCGAACGAAGCCGCGCTGATCACGATCACCGTCGCGAGCGTCGCCCCCGACCTCCGCCAGTGCCGCATCGGCTATGCCGTCTCGGGCGACGACGCGGAGCGCAAGAAGGCCCGCGCCTTCCTGAAGCGCGTGCGCACGGAACTGCGCGCCACCGTCGGCGGCTTCCTGCAGATGAAGCACACGCCGGACATCCTCTTCACCGAGGATGACATCACCGGCGGCGTGGCGCGCGTGCAGGCCCTGCTGGACGACATGGCCCGCAAGGATCGCGCGGCCAATCCGCCCAAGGCCGACTAAGCCGTCGGCGGACCGACCTCGGGGAAGTCCTTCAACGCTTCGCGGACCACCGCGGCACGGCGTCGGTCACGTCCGTCGCTGTCGAGCTCCTGACCGGCGCGCGCCTGCACGTGGGCGGGCTGGCCTTCGATCATCAGGCGGTCGACGAGATGGCGGCGTTCCTCCGGCAGGCAGCCCAGGTCGCAGGCGAGCCGCAGGTGCGAAAGCATGTTCATGGCTTCCGAGCTGGTGAGCAGGCGGGCCGAGC
>RDYO01000050.1 GCA_004293385.1 Verrucomicrobiota bacterium | reverse complement strand
CCGTCCTTGAGCGGGAGCCTGAGTTCGACCAGCAGGCTGCGGACGCGCGTGATCGTGCGAAAGACGACGGCGACCTGCTCGGAATTCTTGGCCAAGGACAGGAGGGCCTGGATGTCGCTGAAGACCAAGGCCGAACCCCGACGCCAGAGTAGCTTGCGCAGGAGTTCCTGCTGCGGCTTGGTGATCTCGGTCTCGGCCAGCCAATCATCGATGTCGCCGCCGTGGATGAAGACCGGGTCGCGCTGGTACTCGTTCGCGGACGACTTAGCCAGTTCGGCGTAAAGAGCGGAACGGGCCGCCTGACTGATTTCCACGAGATCCTCCACCTTGGGCAGGACGACCACGTTGTTGCCGCTGGAGACCACCTGGGTCGGCCCCAGGAGACGGTCGACCAGCGCGGACGAGAGTCCGGCTTTCTCCATGATCACCCGGACGCCTTTCTCAGTGGTCTGCTCGAAGGTCCAGCGGGTCACCGACGACGGCTTGGCAACGACGGCGAGGATGTTCTCCGGCGGCTCCAGGTAGACGGTGCGCACCTGCAGGTCGCCCCACGGTCCCGGCTTGGCGACCCAGACGGGCTCGGCCGCGAACATGCCAGCCACGCCGAGACACAAGGCGGAGATGAGAGCAAAGGATAGCGACGACCGGAAGGACACGCTGTTTTAACATCCGTAAAAGTCTGAAGTTCCAACAAAAATAATGCGCGGACCTGCGGTCTGGGGCGGCGGAGGTTTCGCATTGTAGGGCGGTGGCTTCGTCCGCAGGGATAGTGCGAACCTTTCCCGTGACCCGACCCAAAGCCAAGAAGACCTCTCCCGCCCGCCGCGCCGCCAAGCCCGCCGGCCGCCGCGCCACCAAGCCGGCGAAGCGTCAGGCTGACGCCGCCTCGACCTCGACCCCGGAAGCCGCCAAGGCCCAGCCTAACCAGCGCATAGGCGTGCTGATCGACGCGGATAACGTGTCCCATCAGCACCTCCCCACCCTCCGCCGCTTCATCGGCGAAACGGGCATCGCCGCCGCCAAGGCCTACGGGGACTTCCAAGGCCGCCTCAGCGGCTGGCGCGCAGCCGCCCAGGAGTGGGCCGAACTGGAACTCGTCGACCAACGCAGCTATACGCCCGGCAAGAACGCCGCCGACATGCGTCTGACGATCGATGCGGTGAAGCTGATGGCCGGCGCCAACCCGCCGACGACCCTGATCTTCGTCACGAACGACAGTGACTTCACGCCCGTCGTCGAGGACGCCAAGCGCCTCGGCGTCCGGATCATCGTGATGGGCGAACGCACGCACAAGGCCCTCCGCTCCACGGCCCACCATTATCTCAACCTCTCCGAGCTGCGCGCGCGGATGGACGACGAGCAGGCCGCCAAGTCAGACCCGCGCAAGGCCCTCGCCCTCCTCGCTCAGGCGCTCCGTGCGCTGACGCCGAAGAACAAGGAAGTCGGCGCTCTGCTCGATCAGTTCGAGAAGATGCTGCCTGACCTCCGCTTCGCCGACGCCCCTCGCGCGCAACGCGAGCCCGGCCCCCGCCGCGAAGCCCGTCCGGAACGCGCCCCGCGCGAACCGCGTCCGGCTCGCGAACCCCGCGCGCCGCGCGAAGCCCGCCCGGCGCCGGATAACTCCGGCCAAGATTACCGCGACCGCCCGAACCTCTCGTCCGCCCAGCAGGCCCAAGGCAAGGCCGAGGCCGACCAGCGACGCGCCCAGCTCCAACAGCGTCAGGATATCATCGACGCCCTCGTCGACGTCGCCACCGGCCTCGCTCCCGAGGGCGAGTGGCTGAAGGTCGAGGTCATCAAGAAGTTCCTCCTGCAGGAACATCCCGGACTCGAAGCCAACGCCCCGCGCTATGCGAAGTTCTACCGCATGCTCGAGGACACCGGCCGCTTCGACGTCCAGCTCCAGGGCTCGACGGTGATGGCCCGCCTGAAGGAGTAAGCGTTACTTCCCGATCGTCCGGGCGAGGAAGTCGAGCGTCACCTTGGTCACGTCCGGCTGGTCCGACGCGCTATTGACGTCGACGCCTCCGACCACGCCCGTCCGCTTCCAGCCCTTACCCTTGGGATGGAGGTCGAAGGTGTGCGGAGCTCCGCCGACGACGACATACTCGTAAGACACCTTGGCAGCGCGCAGAGCCTTGGCCATGGCATCGGACTGAGCGATATCGACCGTAGTGTCGGCGGTACCATGAAGGATCAGCACCGCGGGATCCTGCGGGTCGCACTGATTCTCCGGAAGATAAGCGGCCTGCTCCGCGGCAGAAACACCGGGGACGACGCCCTTACCGTGCTTGGAGAAGTTCACGACGCCATACAGGTCGATGACGGCGGAGACCTTCGCCGAACACTTGGCCTGCGGATCGCCGCCCGGGCCGGTCTTGTCATCGGACAGGCCGACCATCAGCGCGAGGTAGCCGCCGGCCGAACCGCCCGCGACGGCGATGCGATCCGGATCGAGGCCGAGCGCTTCCGCATTGGTCCGCATCCAGCGGACCGCGTCACGGCAATCAGCGATGTTACGCGGCCAGACCCCGGGCTTATCCTTCGGACCTAGGATGTAGTTGCAGCTCACGACGACATAGCCCGCGCGAGCCAGGTCGGCGCTGACGCTCGCGGAACGAAACTCCGCCTTGTCACCGGCGGTGAAACCTCCGCCATGGATGAACAACACGCCGGGGCGACGCACCTTGAAGTCGCGCGCATACGGGACGTAGAGATCGAGACGCTCGGACCGCTCCGCAGGCAGGAAAGCCAGGTTGCTAAGACGGAAGACGGGGTTCGGCATCTCGGCGGTGTAGCCCATGGACATCGCGTCGGCGTAACGCGCGGGCAGGTCGCTCAGCTTATCCGCACCGGGGGCGCCCAGCTCGTAGATGCGCAGCTTCGCGGCGGGATCGGCGGCGAAGGCGGTGACGGCGACGAGCAGGAGGAGGAGCGGACGCATAAAGGGCGGGGTAGAAGGTTTCTACCCCGCCCTTGAAGGCAGTCAACGGTCAGACGGAGATCAGGACAAAGCGTGGGCGTAACCGTCTACGATCGCCTGCAACGAGGCCTCGACGAGGTTCTCGCTGACGCCGACCGTACCCCAGGAGGCCTTGCCATCGGAAGAGCGGATGACCACGCGGGTCTTGGCCGCGGTGCCGTCGGCACCGCCGAGGATGCGGACCTTATAGTCCACGAGGCTGACCTTCGCCAGCTTCGGGAAGGACTTCACGAGCGCGGCGCGCAAGGCCTGATCCAGGGCGTGCACGGGTCCGTCGCCTTCGGCGACCGTGAGGGTCTCCTTGCCGGCGATGGTGACGCGCACCACGGCTTCGCAGTAGGCCGAGCCCTTGGCACCGCGGGCGGTGACGTGATAGGAAGCGACTTCGAAGGGCGCGGCCTTGCTCTTGCCGATGTGACGGCGGAGCAGGAGGGCGAGCGACGCTTCGGCGTCTTCGAAGCTCCAACCACCGTGCTCGAGCTTCTTGAGCTCTTCGAGGGCGGTGGCGGTGGCGGGAGAATCGCGGTCGAGGTCGATGCCGAGGGACTTCGCCTTGAGGACGATGTTGCTGCGGCCGGACTGGTCGCTGACGAGGACGGTGCGCTCGTTGCCGACG
>RDYO01000049.1 GCA_004293385.1 Verrucomicrobiota bacterium | reverse complement strand
GCGGCGCCGTGGTGCGATATCGGGCTCGACTGGCTCTGACCTCATGGCGGACCTCGACAGCAGCATCCTCCTGGCCTTCCTTGAAGCGGAGGGCGAACCGGTCAGCGGCGACCGTCTGGCGAAGGAGCTCGGTGTCTCGCGCGTCGCGATCTGGAGCCGCCTCGAGCGTCTCCGCGCTTCGGGTTACGTCTTCGCGGCCTCGACCCGCAAGGGTTACGCGCTGCGTTCCGTGCCGCGTCATCTTGATCCGGCCTTGCTCGACGCGCACCTCCGCCGGCTGAAGGTCTCGCCGAAGGTCGAGTTCCTCGCCGAGGTCGACAGCACGAACTCCGAAGCGGAGCGTCGTCTCGCCGTCGGCCAGGAAGCGCCGTTCGCGGTCTTCGCCCGCACGCAGAAGGCCGGACGCGGCCGGCTCGGCCGCAAGTGGCACAGCGCACCCTCCGGCAACCTTTACCTCTCCCTCGCGTTCCGTCCGTTCATCCCCCCGGACCGCCTCAAGCCGTTCACGCTCTGGATGGGCCTCGCCCTCTGCGCGCACGTCGAGAAATCCCTCGGCCTGAAGCTCGGCCTCAAGTGGCCCAACGACCTGCAGTCGCCCGATGGACGCAAGGTCGCGGGCATGCTGACGGAAGCCCGCCTCGACGCGGATTCGGTCCGCGAGCTCGTCTTCGGCGTCGGCCTTAATCTCACCGGCGCTCCGAAGGATTTCCCCGCCGAACTACGCGCGACGGCCGGATCGCTCGAGGCCGCGCTCGGCGCCCCGCTCGATCTCAACCGCGAGGCCGCCGGCGTCATCGCCGCGCTCTTCCGCGCCTGGGAGCAGTTCGAAGAGGGCACCTGGTCCCGGTCTTTTCGCAAGCTCTGGAGCCATCACGACGTCCTCGCCGGCAAGTCCGTCCGCGTGGGCCTCCGGGGCGACCCCGTCGCGGGTATCGTCGACGGCATCGATGACGAGGGGTCGCTCATCCTGCGTACCGGCGGCGGCCGTCGCGCGATCGTCTCCTCCGGCGAGGTCACCTTGCGCAAACCCTGACGCTTGCGCCGGTTCGCCCGCTCGACACTTTCTCCCTGTGGCTCTCTTCTGTCTCGATGTCGGCAACACGCACGCGCACTGGGGCGTCGTCGAAGGTCGTCAGGTGCTCGCCCACGGCGAAGTCCCGACGGCCTCGCTCGACACCGTCGCGCTGACGGCCCTGCTTGCGGCGCATCCCTCCGCTGGGGTCGCCTTCGCCAGCGTGGTCCCTGCGGCGACCGCCGTCTTGCAGCCTACGCTGCTGAGTTGCGGCCGTCCTTGCTACCATCTCCGTCACGACACCGTGAAGGGACTCGGCTTTGATTACCCGACGCCGGCGGAAGTCGGCCAGGACCGCCTCGCGGACTGCGTCGGCGCCCAGTTCGTCGCCGGCGCCCCGGCGGTCATCGTCGGCATGGGCACGGCCACCACCGTCGATATCCTCACCGAGCGTGGTTACGCCGGTGGCATCATCGCGCCGGGGCTCGGGGTGATGACCCGTTACCTGCATGAGCGCACCGCGCTGTTGCCGGCGCTCGATCCCGCGTCGCTGCTCGGGGGCCCCGCCATCGGCAAGTCGACCGTCGATGCCATGCGCGCGGGCTGCGCCCTCGGCTTCGCCGGCATGATCGGCGCGCTGCTCGACGGCGTCTGCGCCGAACTCGTCCGCCAAGGTTCGCCGATGCCTAAGGTCATCGTCACCGGCGGCGCCGCCGTCTACCTGCCGGCTTCATGGCGCGACCGCGTCTCGCACGAGCCGCACCTCACCTTGCTCGGCCTGGCCGAAGCCCATCGTCGTCATTTCGCATGAGCGCTCCCGATCCGCTGGCCAAGCTCCGCCGCTTCGTCCCGCTGCTGGCCATCCTCGTCGTCCTGCAGGCGGGCTTCCTCGGCTACGGCCTGTTCGCGCAGAAACTCCCGAAGCTCTGGCCGCTCGTGTTGGGCGACCTGCTCTTCTCGGGAGTCCTGCTCTTCGTGCTGTGGCGGATGCTCGGCCGCCCCCGCGGTTAGGCCTTGATCAGCTTCAGCAGTTCCTTGCGACGCGCGCGGATCTCGCGGCAGCCGGCCTTGGCCAGGCGGTCGGTCGAGAAGGCCTCGACGGTCAGGCTGGCGACGGCGGTGCCGTAGACCATGGCCTGCTTCAGCGTGGCGAAATCGGTGGAGCCCGTCGCGGCGAGGTAGCCGAGGAGCGCGCCTGCGAAGCTGTCGCCGGCGCCGGTGGGGTCGCGGAGTTCGGTCACCGGGTAGGCGGGCAGGGCGAACATGCCTTCTTCATGGAAGAGGACGGCGCCATGCTCGCCCTTCTTGATGATGACGGTCTTGCAGCCGTGCTTGCGCAGTTCGCGGCCGGCGACGATCACGTTGCTCTCACCGGTCAGCTTGGCGGACTCGGTGTCGTTGACGACCAGGAGGTCGGCGCGGCGCATGACTTCGCCGAGCTTGTCCCGCTGCGTCTCGATCCAGATGTCGATGGTGTCGGCCAGCACGAAGCGCGGGTTCGCGAGCTGGTTGAGGACGTCGAGCTGCAGGTCGGGGCGGATGTTGCCGAGCATCACGAACGGCGTCGAGAGGTGGGCCTCCGGCAGGCGCGGCTTGAAGTGCTCGAAGACGTTGAGCTGGAGGTCCTCGGTGTCGCGGCGGTTATAGTTCTCGTGGTAACGTCCGCGCCAGGAGAAGGTCCGGCCGGAGGAGTCGGTCAGCAGGCCGTCGAGGTCGATGCCGCGCTTGGCGAGCTTGTTGCGGTCGCGGTCGCGGAAGTCATGGCCGACGACGCCCACGATGCGGGGCGGCGCGAAGTAGCTCGCCGCGAGGCACGCGTAGGCCGCGCTGCCGCCGAGGATGCGGTCGCCTTTGTCGTGCGGGGTGATGATGCTGTCGTAGGCGACGGAACCGACGACGAGGACGGGATCGGCCTCGCGGCCCTTGTGCTTGATGCGGGTAGGAGTGGTCATGAGAAAAGGTCGGGGCGCTCGTCACGAAGACGATAGAGCGCGAGGAGGGCGAGCGAATGCTGCGCCGGATTGGCGAGCGCCGCGGCGAGGGCGGCCTTCGGCGGGAGGGCGAGGACTTGGATCTCCTCGTGTTCGTCGGGCGCGCGTCGGCCCGTGGGGCGCACGCCTTCGAGCAGCACGAAGTGGCAGCGGTTGGCCTGGATGGCCGGGTTGGGCGCGCACGTTCCGAGCAGGCGGGCGCGGCCTCCGGCGAAGCCCGTCTCCTCCTCGGTCTCGCGGGCGGCGGTCACGCGCGGATCTTCGCCCGCTTCCATGATGCCGCCGGGCGCTTCGGTGGAGAGGTCGCGCGTGCCGAAGCGATACTGTCGCACCATCACGAGACGTCCGTCGTCGGTGACGGGAAGCGCGAGCACCCAGTCGCGGGAGCGGAGCACAAAGAAATCACCCTCTCGGTGATCGAGAGGGTGATGACAGCGTTCTTTGAAAACCCGGAAAACCCTGCAGTCGGCGTGGAGCTCTTCGTGCCGGACGGACCAGCGAGAGGGCGCCGACATGCTTGGCTTACTTGACCTTCAGCTTCTGACCGATCTGGAGGCGGTTGGCGTTCACGCCAGGATTGAGGTCCTGGATGGCCTTGAGAGAGATGCCGTTCTTCTTGGCGATG